>JAFGVJ010000323.1 GCA_016938055.1 Prolixibacteraceae bacterium | reverse complement strand
TTTTAATGAGTGCTTCAATTTCATCGGCACTTTCAGGGTAGTACTTTTTTAGAAGCAGTGCATATTCCTCGACACTGGTTTTGTCTTTGATGTGTAAAACATCTTTTTCAATGCCCACGCTAACGGGGCTTTTCACAAAATCAAGCTGAATGCCCAAATCAGCCAGCATGGGCTTGATAATGCCGGCATCTTCCAATGCACGGACACCCGCCTCAAACTGAAATCCATTGTGCTTAAACGAACTCACCAAGCCACCACATTCATCGTTTTTTTCGAGAAGCAGCACGTTTTTCTTTTTTTTGGCCAGGTATGCAGCAGCCGTTAAACCGGCTATTCCGCCTCCCACCACAATGGTATGGTAATGATGATTCGTCATGAGCTTGCTTTAATAAGTTATTGCGCTTTCAAGTTACAAAGTTCCAAACTGATGTCCCAAAGCTTTTTGGCTTCCGCCACATCCCAGGCTGGTGGCGCAGGTATTTCTTCGGTCGTTAAGTGAAAGAACTTTCCGCTGGTGTTCTCCAAATCTTTTGATACTCCTAAATAATAAAGTGCGTCGGAAGCAATGTGGGTTGGGCGTAAAAACTTGTCCAAAATATTTCTTTTGTACCACTTGTAAAGAGGTCCGTTATCTTTTCCGGTATCGGACTTTACTGCTCCCGGATGCATGGCATTGATGGTCACCCCGGAGCTCTCGAACTTTTCTCTAAAGATTTGCATGGAAAGCAGTTGGGCAAGTTTCGCCGAACCATAAGCTTTCAATCCGGAATACCGCCTTTTTTTGAATTGTAAATCATCGAGGTGCAATCCCCAGGGAGCGAAGCGATGCCCTTCGGAATTATTCATCACGATGCGTGCACTTTCCTGTACTTTTAACTTTTCAATCAACTTGTAATTAATAATGAACGAAGCCAAATATTGCACCACAAAAATAAGATCGTAACCTTCATCGGTCAACTGTTGTTTTGATAAGGTCAAACCGGCATTGTGAATGAGTACATCAATGTCGCGCTCCAATGCCGAAAGTTGATCGGCCACCGCATGGATTTCATTGATCTTGCCCAAATCGGCAATCAAGTAATCACACTTCACCTGGTAACCCGACTCAATTTCAGCTTTCAGCTGTATCGATTTCTCTTCACTCCGATTAATGCAAAGCAGGTCTGCGCCCATCGAAGCATATTTTTTGGCAGTATGGTAACCGATCCCCGATGTAGCCCCAGTAATTACCAGCAATTTATTGTCAAAACGGTCAGTACAAATGAGTGGATCTTTTTGGCCATTGTTCATCATGGCCTTCATCTGAGCTACCTCATATTGCTTGTAATACTTCCAGAATTTCTGATTTCTTGCGCCCATAGTTTTCTCAACCAAATTTCCGATGCATGAATTTCCGATACATTTTATTGAAACGGGGAATGTTGTCGAATATGTCGCCCCACAAGTCGTAGTAATCTCTTTGGTTGGCAATTTTTCCTTCCTCGTTCAGGATCAACCTGCTTGACCCGTAAATGACAGAGCTTGGCCGATTTTTAAAAATTATGGTCATTTCCCATTCAACAAAAATGATATGGCCATCTTTCACGGCGTTAACAATATTCATCTTCAGGTCATTCGACCGGGCTGATAAACGCTCAGTCATGGCCGTAAAATTATCAATCCCCCTTAAGCATTGCACTGCATCCCTGAATTCAATGTCGTTGGAATAGTAGGGTATGATATGCGACCAGTCAGGCTTCCCTGCATTGTTGTAGGTCTTTGTCCATAATTCTTTGATTTGATCAACTGTTTCAATCATAAATTGCTTGCTCATGGGTTCTACCATATTCATCGTTGTTTTTGGAGTGTTGATATTCAATGCTTGTTGATGGGCCGGGCTTTGATGAGATCAAAGCATTAACGATCGAAAAAATCCGGTTCCTCCGGGAATATTTCATCCCGGATGGCCATCAGTTCTTCCAGGGTATCAATTTCATCACTGATCGGCACCAATAAAATTGGATTCATTCCTTTCGAAGGATGTTGCACGTTGTTAGAAGGCTGGTCCAATATTTTCATAGATGCCCCAATGATAAATTGCTCCGAGTCATCTTTCACATAACCGGTTAAAGTGCCATCGTTATTCAGGGTAAGGTAATGGGTAAATATTTCTCTTCTGGTAAGGTATATTTCTCCTTTCAAAATTTTGCCAATGTTGATTTTAACCGTAACGCCTGGATTTCCATCACCATCGGGATCGGTAAAATTTGGATCCTTCCTGTTCTGCGAAAGCGGCTGCATTGGATCACCTGAAATTCCCAATAATGAAGGCGTGGGCGGACGTAATAAATGCCATTTGCCTTCCTTCAAATTCAACTCAACTTTACACTTTTCAGGTTTTATGGCTTGCACGGCTTCATCACTAAATTCAGAAGTAATTTGTTTTTGATTGATTTTATGAGAAGCTCTGAGGAAAGTATGCGATTGAATCAAATTGCCAGCACTGTCGAGGCTAAAGTCGGTAAAACCATACGATATCACAAAGGTAAACATTGGAGATTGGGTAGTTGAATCTTCGTAAGCAACCACATCGTAATGGGCGTAATGACCAAGCAGCTGCTTTTTGATTGAATCGATGTCCGAAACAGCAGTCTTCTCCTTCTCGTATTCCGAAAAATCGTAAAGCGGCGACGCTGGCCAGGGTATTGGATCGGCGCAGGCATTGATGAAAACTGTCATGCTAAAAAGGAAAATGTAAGTCAAATACCCTGTTTTTTTCATAAGCGCTTAAAAAGATGATTGTTCAGCGGTTTCATTGCAAGCACTTCAAAGTTGCCCTGTAATTTGCAAAAAGATTGTGATTAATCAAATGTCCATATCAAAAAATATTTTTCTTCCGTGTTTAACAAAGAAAATTGGCTGATTGTTTTTTTTCAGGCTTGAATATTTAACACCAAAGAAAGCTCTTCAATACTTTTCTTTGAATGTATCAATCGTTAAAATTTTATTAGATTTGAGACTGATGTAAACAATCATCTAATTACATGAAACACCTCTTGTTCTTCGTACTTCTTTCCTGTCCAGGCTTCTTGAAAGCCCAATCCAAACTGGAAATAGAGATTGCCAATTTAAGGAACAGCCATGGGCAAATTGTCATTGAATTAATGGATGCGCAAAAGCAAACCCTGAAAGCGACCAGAAAAAAGATTGAAAACAATCAATGCATTTTCATTTTCAACGATTTAAAAAACGGCCACTATGCCGTTCAATACTTTCATGATGAAAATTCAAATGGAGCGATTGACACCAATATCTTTGGGATTCCAACAGAAGGTTTTGGCTTTTCAAACAATGCCATCGGGCCCCTTGGGCCAAAAAAATTTGAAGAATGGCTGTTTAAAATAAGCGGCGATCAGAAAATCACCATCCGAACCAGATACTTTTAAGTACTGCCTTTGCTATCAGGAAACAAAAGAAAAATTCCCTTCATCGCTCATCCCTCTTTGTTTGAACCTATACTTAGGATGCACTTTGTTTTGAAGGCAGCGTGAAGTAAAAGCTTGATCCTTTTGAAGGTTCGCTTTCGGCCCATATTTGTCCGCCATTGTTTTCCACAAAATCTTTACAAATCAACAAGCCGAGCCCGCTCCCTTTTCCGGGATGCGCTCCTGAAATCTTATCCGTTTTTTCAATGTTGAACAGGTTTTTCAATGATTTTTCGGCTAATCCAATGCCTGAATCTTTGACACAGATTTGCGTCATTCCGTCAACTTCCTTCGCAGATACATGCATCGAGCCTCCCTGATCAGTAAACTTGATGGCATTTGAAATCAGGTTTCTCAAAATGGTTGAAACCATATGCCTATCGGCATAGATTTGGGCATGCGGCTCAATGGCCACTTTTATTTTCAAGTCTTTTTTCTGACATAATTCTTGGTGCAGCACCAGGATATCTTCAGTCATTTCCCGTACATTCAGGTTTTCGGGCGATATAATCATGTTCCCTGATTGCATTCTCGACCAGTTCAACAAGTTTTCCAGCAGACTTTTTAATGCATTAGAGGATCCATGCATTGAACGCAAAATTTTTAAACGTTTTTCATCGGTGTACCTGTCATATTCTTTGAACAACAAATCAATCATGCCAGCTATGGAACCAAAGGGGCCCCGCAGATCGTGTGCGATGATGGAATAAATCTTATCCTTATGGGCCTGAGAGATTTCAAGCTCTTTGGTTTGATTCATCAGTTGTTGTTCTTTCAGGTAGTATAAAAACTGGAAAGAACCAATGGCAATCCCTGCCGAAGAGAAACAAACAGCAATGTTGGTTTTCAGAAATGCAGCAACATAGTTTTCAGGTAAATCAATGATTGGATCAACAAAGGGCGGAGCAAATTCAATCACTACGTATAAACATACGCACGATGAGACAATGAAGGTTCTGTATTTTGGTTCCTGATAACTCCAAATGAACATCGGAATCATGGCTCCCAGAAACAAAAAAACCTGAAATCCCGGACCACTCCCAAAAAAAACCGTGGCAATGAGGCTCATGAACAAGGGTGTAAAGATCGCCAGCAGTAATTTCGCAAATAGATGCCTTCCCCTCGTATTCAATACGATGACACCAATATTGAAAGCAGATGTCAAGGACAGAAAGATGATAATATATTTAAACAGACTAAGGTCAACCCAGGTGTATATCACTAAATAAATCAGCATGTTAAAAGTGGACAACAATGCCAAATAATTTACCAATCTCAATTTGATCTTTTCATCCTCGTCCAATTTGGAAGCCACTCCGTCGGGAGTTAAAAAATTAAAATCAAGGAAATATTTTTTCAGGACCCTTTTCATCATTGCTCCAAAAATTCGCTGAATCAAAATACAAATAAATAATTCATCGAGAGATGGTTTTTGTGAAAATTTGTGGTTTCGCCGATTATCAATAATGTAGCATAAGAAGTAATTTTCAGCCGACTTGCTTGGCTTTTTTTAAGTAAAGGACATACTTTCTGCACCTCATTAGAGTGAGGTGTATTCCATGAACATGACTTATCTCCTTTTAATTACTGTGTAGTCTAGAAATTAAAATGCCCAAAATCAATAGATTTCGGGCATTTTAATAAATTTCAAGTTCTTTTTGGCTCCCCAGGTAGGACTTGAACCTACGACCTACGGATTAACAGTCCGCCGCTCTAACCAACTGAGCTACTAGGGAGTATTTTATTGAACATGCGCTTGTTTCAAGAGCGATGCAAAAATAGAAAAGGTTTTATTTCTACCAAAGGATTTCCTCAAAAAATATCCGTTAAAATTTTTTGTTCCCCATGATGGCGTTGAACCGGATTTATGATATCAACTCAAAACCGCAATAAGGCACCAATACTTTCGGGATCCTGATTCCCTCGGGACTTTGGTTGTTTTCCAGTATGGCTGCCACGATGCGGGGCAATGCCAAGGCGCTGCCATTGAGCGTGTGAGCCAGCTCGGGCTTTTTCATGTCCTTCCCTTTGTACCGGCATTTCAAGCGGTTGGCCTGGTAGGTTTCAAAGTTCGATACTGAACTGACTTCCAACCAGCGTTCCTGGGCTGCTGAATAGACCTCAAAGTCGTAAGTCATGGCCGAGGTAAAACTCATGTCGCCACCACACAGCCTGATGATACGATAAGGCAATTCCAGCTTGCTGATCAGGTTCTCCACATGGGCCACCATGCTGTCGAGTATTTCGTATGAATGGTCGGGATGGGCAATTTCCACAATCTCTACTTTGTCGAACTGATGCAAACGGTTCAAACCGCGCACATGGGCGCCCCATGAACCGGCTTCGCGACGAAAACAAGGGGTGTAAGCCATGTTTTTAACTGGCAGTTGGTCCTCGCTCAGAATCACATCGCGGTACATGTTGGTCACGGGTACCTCGGCAGTTGGAACCAGGTAAAGATTATCGGCTGTGGCATGGTACATCTGGCCTTCCTTATCGGGCAGCTGGCCGGTTCCAAAGCCGGAATCTTCATTGACCAAAATGGGGGGCTGCACTTCCAGGAATCCTGCTTTTTCGCCTTCGTCGAGGAAAAAGCTGATGAGTGCCCGTTGCAATTTGGCTCCTTTGCCTTTGTATACCGGAAATCCTGCACCGGTCAGTTTGGTTCCCAGTTCGAAATCAATGATGTCGTATTGCTGAATCAAATCCCAGTGAGGCTTTTTACCTTCGGGTAATTGAGGAATGATGCCTCCTGACCTGATTTCGAGGTTGTCCTCAGCAGTTCTACCTTCAGGCACCAGCTGGTGCGGCAGGTTGGGCAATTGAACCACCAGCTCGTTGAGCTTGGCTTCGGTGTCGGCAAAAGTGGTATCCAGTGCTTTGATTTCATCTTTTAGTTCCACCGTTTTCATTTTGGCCCTATTGGCTTCGTCCATTTTCTTTTCCTTGAAAAGCTGCCCGATTTCGTTCGACAAGCGGTTCATTTCAGCTTTTAAAGCATCGACCCTGGCCTGGGTTTCCTTGCGTTGCTGATTGGCTTCCTGAATTTGTTGAACAATTGCTGCAGCATCGAAATGCTTTACTTTCAGCCTTTCAACAACCAACGCGGCATTTTCCTCTATGTATTTCAGCGTTAACATGTGGTTTCAATTATGAATGATTTGCAAAAATAGCAAAACCCCCGGCACCCGAAGTTTCTGAAGACAATTTTTTAGTTAAAAGGGCAACTTTCCCAAATCGACATTCCCGCCCGAAACAATGATGCCGACTTTTTTCCCCTTCACCTCCACCTTCCCTTCCAACACGGCAGCCAGGGGTACGGCCGATGAAGGTTCTACCACTATCTTCATCCTTTCCCAGATGAGGCGCATGGCTTCCACAATGGCAGTTTCGGGCACCGTCACCACTGCATCAACTTTTTCTTTCATGATTTGAAAATTCATCTCACCAAGCGAAGTAAGCAAGCCATCGGCAATGGTTTTGGGTTGAATGGAAGGAAAAAGCTGATTCCCGTAAAACGAGCGGAAGGCATCGTCGGCACCTGCCGGCTCACAGGCTATGACCTGTGTAAAAGGCGAAAGATATTTGACCGACAGGGCTGTTCCTGCCAACAAACCACCTCCCCCCACCGGACAAAGGAGGACATCCAGCGCAGGACTATCCTCCATGAGTTCTTTTGCCGCAGTTCCCTGACCTGCTATGACGTGAAAATTATGATAGGGATGAATTTCGGTGGCACCTGTTCGGCTAATCACATCGCGAAGGGTGCTTTCACGGGCTTCGAGGCTTGGTTCGCAAAAGGTGATGATGGCACCGTAGCCGGCAACAGCCTTCTTCTTAATTTCGGGCGAATTGGAGGGCATCACCACGTGTGCTGCAATGCCCCGCATTCGTGCTGCCAGGGCCAGTGCCGCTGCATGATTCCCCGACGAATGCGTGGCAACCCCTTTCAGTGCATCTGCTTTGCTTAAATTCAATACCGCATTGCTGGCTCCCCTGAACTTAAATGCTCCCACTTTCTGAAAATTCTCGCACTTGAAGAAGAACTGGCCGCCCAGTATTTGGTTGATACTTTCTGACGTCAGTATCGGGGTGCGGTGTATTTGTTGCGCTATAAGCCGGTGTGCTTTTTCCACATCGGCAAAGGTCGGTAATTGCATATTGCTTATTTTTGGATTCGAAAACAGTGATTTCTGGTCGGTAAGGCGCGATGTGCTGCCTGCGGACGCATGATCAACGGCATTTTCCTTGCATCAGAAAAGGATTGACCGCTTCTGATATTTTATTCAAATCCCTGAAACCAGGTAAATGCACTGCTCAGTGAAGGAACAAAGGCTGAAAGGTGATTTTGACCGTTGAAACGATCCAGTTTCACTTTTGACATGGAACCATTGTTCTGAAACTGTTGAAACAATTTCAACGACTGATCACCGGGAATCCAGTTATCTTCACTTCCATATTGAATGGCGAGGGATGTCTGAAGTGTCCAGGCTTCAATTTTGTTTGCTTCAAAAGCTGCATTGAGCTTTGCATAAGCCGGATCGCTGGCAAAAGTCTCATCATTTTCGAATTGATCATTGAGCAACTCACCTACATGATAAGTTCCAAAACTTCCGTTAATGTCATCGGCCGACGAAGCACCGTTAAACAAACCCGGTATTTGATTGGCAAATTCGCTGCTGAATACCAGGGAATAATCAAGGTCGATGCTTTCGTATCGTGAATAAGATTCCAACAAATAAGCAATGAAATAAGGTTGCTCGTAACGTGGCTGTTTGACGATCCATTTGCGCATTTCGGCTAAATTGTATGCACCTGCACCACACGCGGCTGCTGTGACGGTAAGATCACTGTTGGCATTGTTGTTTTCAATGGCCGACAAAGCTGCCAGTGTTGCACTTCCTCCTTGTGAATAGCCATAAAGGAAAAGCTGATCGTCCAGCTTAAATGGATTAACAACAGCAATCAGTTCTTTGCTTGCCCTGATCATATCCAACACAGCATTCGCAGCAGATTCCTTGTGCATAAAAGGATGAAATACCGAGGCCGAAGAACCGAAACCAATGTAATCGGGAATGGCCACCACCATTCCTGTACTGGCAAGATAGGTCATGAATTCGCTGTTGGTATTGACCGAGGGGGCTTCACTCTTTTTCACAATGGTACCATGCTGGTAACTCAGCAGGGGAAAAGTTTCATTTTTGGTCAATGGTACAGGAATGGACACCACACCTGATACCAGGATGGAATCACCTTCAAATAAGGTTTTGTAAACGATCCGGTAAATCTGTATGTCGTACTCCAACTGATTGGCAATATCAGTGAGTCCAAACTGAGTCAGGGTTGCTTTGGCACTTTCGGGATTAAAGGCCAGGGCCGGAGTAAACAACTCATAATCGACCAGGTACTTTGGGGTAATTTGAATGTCATCTTCCTTATTGTCGCAGCCAGTAAACAGGAGGGTTACCATCAACCATCCGGCAATTAATAATTTCCAGTTATTCATGCTTCATCCATTTTTTAATCATTTCTCTATTCTCTCATTGCAGCGGGTAAAGTCCTCGCTTATCGTTTTAAAATAGTGTCGATTTCGACAATTTCTTCAGCCGAAAACTGCATGTAATCCAGCGCACCAATGTTATCATCCAATTGAGCCACAGAACTGGCACCAATCAATACCGAAGTCACCCTTTGATCTTTCAGCAGCCAGGCAATGGCCATTTGTGCCAGCGATTGACCCCGGACTTCAGCAATGGTATTCAGTTCCTTTACTTTATCGATGGCTGGTTCCACCTGATCGGGCTTCAAAAATCCCCACGACTTAGCGGCCCTTGAATCAGCAGGAATACCCTGAAGGTAACGGTCGGTGAGCAAGCCCTGGGCCAATGGTGAAAATGCGATGATCCCTATGCCCAAATCCTCAACAGTATCGAGTAACTTTTCTTCCACCCAACGTTCAAACATGGAATATTTCACCTGATTAATCAAACATGGTGTGCCCAGTTGGTTCAAAATCCGCGCGGCTTCTTCAGTTTCTTCGGCCGAATAATTTGAAATCCCTGCATAAAGTGCTTTTCCCTGGCGTACAAGCTGATCGAGCGCCATCATGGTTTCCTCAAGAGGTGTTTCAGGGTCGGGCCGGTGGTGATAGAAAATATCCACATAATCGAGTCCCATCCGCTTCAGGCTTTGATCCAAACTGGCAATCAGATATTTCCGTGAACCAAAATTACCATAAGGACCTTCCCACATGTCGTAACCGGCTTTGGTGGAAATGATCAGTTCATCGCGATAGGGTTTCAGGTCTTTTTGAAGCATTCTTCCGAATGATTCTTCAGCTGACCCGGGAGGGGGACCATAATTGTTGGCCAGATCGAAATGGGTAATGCCATTGTCAAAAGCTCTCCGAACAATTTTACGTCCGTTTTCAAAATCATCCACACCGCCGAAATTGTGCCACAAACCAAGCGATATCAATGGTAGTTTGATTCCCGAGCGCCCGCATCGTTTATAAGCGATGGTGTTGTATCTTTTATTGTTGGCCCGATAAGGTTCCATAGTTACATTTTTTTGCTAAAATACAATATTCATTCTACTTTTTGCCATGCAAGATCATGCTTTATGAGGCGAAAAGCCGGTCATATTGTATCTTTACCGCGCACTAATTTTTCATACAATGTCAAAAATTGATTTTAAACCGGGAACCATGGTGTATCCTTTGCCTGCTGTCATGGTCAGTTGCGGATCAACGCCCGACGAGTACAACATCATTACCATTGCATGGACCGGAACCGTTAGCAGTGACCCTCCCATGTGCTATATTTCAGTCAGGCCGGGGCGTCATTCTTACAACATCATCAAGCGGAACATGGAATTTGTGATCAACCTGACCACCACCGAGCTGGCTGCAAAAACCGACTGGTGTGGATGCCGGAGCGGCAGCAAATTCAACAAGTGGAAAGAAATGGGTTTAACACCGGGTCCTGCCAAAGAAGTCAAAGCTCCCATCATTATGGAGGCCCCGGTAAGCATAGAGTGCAAAGTAAGCAGGATCATTGAGCTGGGAGTCCATCACATGTTTCTGGCCGAAGTGGTGAACATCAGGGTCGATGAAGCTTTGATGAATGAAGAAACCGGGAAATTTGAGCTCGACCAGGCGCATCCATTGGTTTATAACCACGGGAATTATTATGAACTGGGAAAGAAGCTTGGGAAATTTGGATTTTCGGTTGAAAAAAAGAAAAAGCAATAAACCTGTTTTCAAGCTTTTCTATCAAGGCATCGGCTGTTATTCATACAGCTTTCGTTCATCTTCCAAAGCATTCATCACACAACGGAAGCCAATGAAACTGGCAGCAACATCCTGGTATTCATAATCGCGGGTTGATACCTGGATGTAATAGGCAACATCCTTCCATGAACCACCCCTGACCACCTTTCTTTTCATGGCTGGCGCATCGCCGGGCTGGGCATTATAGCTGAATTCAGGGTTCATGTCGTGGATCATTTCATAGCCATTCACATCGTAGGTGGTGCTGGTCCATTCGGCTACGTTTCCGGCCATATCAAACAGACCATAATCGTTGGGTGCGAAAGTTGCAACAGGCATGGTTTTGGTAGAATGGCGGCTGTCTGAGACATAATCGCCCCGCTTGGGTTTGAAATTAGCCTGATAACACCCCTTATCGTTCAAAGCATAGTAACTACCCCATGGGTATTTGGCGTTCAAACGACCTCCCCGTGCCGCATATTCCCATTCTGCTTCGGTGGGCAAGCGGTAGGCATGGATCTCGGTAGCGCCATGGTGAGTCATCAGAAATACTTTTTTCTGTTCAGTTCGCCAATGACAGAATGCATTAGCCTGTTCCCAGGTGACCCCAACAACGGGGTAATTTGAAAAAGCTTCGTGCGAAAAATATTTGAGGGTCCAGGGTTCGTTGTAGGAATAAGTGAAATCGCGAACCCAAACCAGGGTGTCGGGGTAAACTGGTACCGATTCCTCCACAATGAAATCCTGCCTACCGGTAATCCCACCACCATAACTCTGCGTTTCGTAGTTGTAGCTGTTAGCCCTCAGGGCAGCTTTTTTCAAGTCAAGGTAGAAATACCGATAAAATATTTTTCGGTAATCGACTTCCCTTTTCCCATAGATTCGTTCATTCCCCTGATAATAAATGGACTGAATGGCTTCCTGAACTTCAGGTTTCGAATCGGACCAAATTTCCTGAACCCGCATTCGGTCAACTGATGGGGGATCGATTATCTGATCATCGCGGTCGGTTTTCTTGTAATAATCAATCCCGGCATTGAAGGTCAGCGAAGCAGCCACAGAGTCGCTCACCCAGTTTACAAACTGGCGGTATTCATTGTTGGTGATTTCAGTATCGTCCATCCAGAACGATTGTACAGATACGTTGCGTGTGGGGACTATGGGTTGGTCGAGCAATTCATCGCTGGCGCCGAGTTGAAAGGTTCCTTGCTTAACATAGGTCATGCCATAGGGGATGGGTTCATACCAGGGGGTGCGTGGTTTGCTTTTAAGATCGTGCAGCATTACCTCCTGCTTGCAACCGGTTATTGCCAGTATCAGCAGTAAAAGAATGATAAGGTATGGATGCCTGCTCTTGTTCACACTATTTTTTTGAATAAACGCTGGTTTTTACTTGCTATTGTCCTGCAACGAAAAGCCCTATGGAAGATCCAAAGGGCTTCAGGAATATCATAGGCTCCTAATGAGAATCAGTTTAGTTTTCCCACAAGTCTTGCTCAAAATCAAAGATCTCCCTTTTGATGCGTTCCGATTCAAGTTGCGCTTCACGGCCAATCACATAGTCGGTAATTACCCGATCGTTGTAAACGTTGGCTTCCTGAACAAAATAGGAGCTGAAAAAACGGTTAACAAAGAGATCATCGTATGAATACAAAGGGCGGTCGTTTACAGTACTGTATACCGGTACGGTAGCCAGATAAGCACGTGTATCGGGATAATAAATCCAGAACATACGCTCACGGCGTAACATTCCGTTAAAATTGTATTCCCTGATGGGACAAATACCTATAATTTCGCTGTGCAAACGTGAACTTTTCCGATCGAAGTACCAAACCTCCTTTATCAGTATTTGCTTAATTTCCTCAGGTCTCCAGCGGATGGTGACCAGTGAATCGCGGGTAACACCGGGACGAATCTCAATCTGTATCAGGTCTTCGCGCTTACTAATGTCCCTGATTTCATCAACATTCAAAAAGATGTTGAGTGGATCAAACTCAAAAGCATTGTTTTGAAGCGGAGTTTTAAAGGCATTGAACTGGTTGTTGGCGATGCCGTCCATGATCACGTTGATCAGGCTTTTTCTGCCGTGAATGGTATCGGTTGGGTAATACAGCGGAAGGTTTACTTTCTCGCGAAGATCAATCACTTCCCAGGTAACCTTTGACCACATGACATCTGCTTCGCGAACATATGGATAGGATATGTTTTTTCGATTGGTAAAATCGTTCTCCTGCTGATAGGTATCATGAAAAGGCCCGAATTTATCGGTAAAGCGGACACCATCCTGTGAAAAACCACTGAGTGGTAACAGGAGAATCAGGGTAATTTTAAGTATTGCTTTCATACCAAAAGGTTTTTGCATTTTCTTATTGCACGGTTAAAATGATGGGTGAAAGTTTACGTTCAACGTCGTTTTTATCACCTGCTATTTTTGCGAAAATATTTTCGAAAGAGACTTTATCACCAGCACCCAGACCATTGAGCAAACGCTTCTGTTCATCGGTGAATCGGAACGAATTCGAATGCAGGGTGGTGGTCAATCCTCCCGAGGTTGGAACCGACATGTCAAATTTCGTTACTTCAAACGATAAGTCGAAATCGAAATCTTCGAGGGTTGCTGAGACTATTTGCTGCAAGCGTAATTGTTCGCGCGGAATGGCACCTGAACTCATCTTGGCCACTGTGGCTTTCGGGTCGGGAACACGTTTCACGCGAAACACCATCTCGCCCATGGGACGTTGGCTACCATTGAGTTCGGCATTCACAATTACTTTGGTCCGTTCTCCAAGGTTATCAAGATCACTGGGTTCTATGATCCACAAATCACCTTCTTTATAGATTGTTCCATTGGTTACTACCGGCCGAAGCTTATCGGATGGAATTCCGGGTACTGCAATATCGATGGGATTTTTCAGGTCTTTGTACAACACATTCATCTTGGTGGGAGAAATGGTTACTGCGGGCCTGGCTACCTGGTATTCCTGTTCAAAATCCTTGTAACTGTAACCATCGCCATCGGGATTTCGGTATTTAATTTGCCCACGGTATTTGAATACACCAATTTCGTTGGGTGTAAAAGTATAAATGGCTTCGTTCCCTTCGGTTTTCAACGGCAGTGTACTTCCATTGACAAATACTTCCAGTTTTTGGGTGGAATCCTCTGCCGAAAGAAAAATCCGGGCTTTATAAGGCTGCCCCTGGAAAATGTAACTGGCCTCGGGGATAACCGTGGCTTTCAGTCCTGTAAATTTGAATGAAGCGGCATCGATTTGATTGTACAAATGGCGCAATACCGCCGATTCGGCATTCCTGACATCAATTTGCAGTTTTGAAATCAGGGTCACAGCGGCAATAACCGGTGTGGCCTCAAAATTTTGTTGTGACCAGGTTCTGAAATTCATGCTTTGACCGCTTCCAGGTAATAAATTCCGGTCAGGGTCATCCACATCGATGGCTGAATTCAGGTTATTGATCACGCTGGAGTCATCGACCATGGCAATCAGCTCCTGCTTGAATTGATTCAGCAAGGTCTGCAATTCAGCGCCACGCTCCTGGGTAAGCATCACCACTGGTGAAGCATTCAAATCATCCTGGCTTTCCAGAATAAGCGTGTCACGATTATTCGTAACAATGAAGGGAAATTCATCGGTTAATTCTTCATCGGGTTTTTTGGGTTGAGCTTTGGCCATTAAAGCCAGCATTTCCTTGGTATCTATCAGGTAACGCACAATCGAATCGCTTTTGGCATGCACCTGGTAGGCCATCTCCATCCATTTTTCCACTTTCCCCGGGTTAATCTCGTAGGCGCTTTTAAAGTTTGTGATCAAAGTTTCGTTTTTATCCGAAAAGCTCAGGTAAGTCTTCATCAGACTGGAATCAACAATCTTAAAGGCTTGCAGGGTTTCTGCCGCCACATTCAGTGCCAACATTGCGGTCAACACCAAATACATCATGTTGATCATCTTCTGCCGAGGAGTTTCCGGACAATTCTTCGTTCCCATACGCTAGTTCCAGATTTACTTTTTACCGTTTAAAGCACCCAGCATTTTGCCGTAGATGTTGTTCAGGGCCTGAATATTCTCGTTAATCTCTTTGGTATTTTGATTAAACTTTCGGGTTTCTTCAACCGTGGTATTCAATAGCTTACCAATTTCGCCAACTCCTTTTGCATATTCATTCACCATGGTTTCTACCTTTCCGGCACCTTTCAAATGCAATTCGTAGGCGGTATTGATAGCTCCCAGGTTCTTGTTCAGATGATCGAGATTGGTCATATAATGTTGGGAGCTCTTTTCGAGACCCTTGAAGCCGTTCACCATCGAGGCTGTTAAATCCTTATACGAAGTTTGCATATGGTTAGCCGAGGTGTTGAGCTGGGCAGAAAATTCGGTGCCCGTTTTTTCCATTTCTTTGGCAACTTTATCAGTCGAAGTTTTCAACCCCTCGGCTGATTTGGTAACGGAATCACTCAAATCCTTTAAGGCATGATGGATGCCTTTCGAAGAATCTTCAACCGTTTCATTCATCTTATGAGCTGCCGACTTGTATGATTTCGCAATTTCGTTCACACTTTCTTCCATCACCCCCGATACCTTTTTATTGGCATCCACCACACTACTGATGGAAGCTGAAGCATCGTTCAGGTTTTGAACAAAACCCTGGGTGGCCACCGATGCATTGGAAATATCGGCAATACCGCTGGCAGCCTTGGAAAGTTTATCAAAACTTTCTTTCAGATGTTTGATTTGCTCTTCAGGCAGGTTGGCCATTTGTACTGCAGGTGTTGCAACACCTCCGCCTCCACCAAAAAAGTTTCCGTAACGTTCATCAGCTATTTTGTATTCTTGCTTCTCACGTTCGTCTTCCTTTCCGGTTCGTAACTGGGGATAGATGATCTTCCAGTCGGGTAATTCAGGGGTATGTTCAAAAGCTGAAACAAAAAAGATGATTGCTTCAATTGACAATCCCACGCCCAGGAAAACACTTGCCATGGGCAGGTGTTCCAGTTTAAATAAGGCACCAATCAGCACCACCGAAGCACCCCAGCTATAGATGTAGTTCTGGACCAGCTTCCAACGTTTTGAACGCAAAAAATCCCCAATATTCATACGCTT
>JAFGVJ010000322.1 GCA_016938055.1 Prolixibacteraceae bacterium | reverse complement strand
TGTTAATCTTATTTGTTCAACGGAATGTACCAGTTGTCGGGATTCCATAGCTTTTCCTTGATCTGTTGTTTTTTGGCTGAGTCGCTGAATTTCGATGCCACCTTGCTGGCCAGAAAATCAG
This sequence comes from Prolixibacteraceae bacterium, assembly GCA_016938055.1. Lineage (GTDB taxonomy): Bacteria > Bacteroidota > Bacteroidia > Bacteroidales > Prolixibacteraceae > Roseimarinus. Next base: position 25,141 of record JAFGVJ010000322.1, on the reverse strand, counting down.
GATTGTTCCTGCGGCGGGCAATGCGCATCAGGTCGAAATAGCGTTTTCCTTCGAAAGCAAGTTCCATGGAACGTTCATCAATGATGACATTCTCTACCCATTCCATGATTTTGGCTGGTTCAGTGATGTCTTCGGGCAGCGGACGAGGCAGGAGGTTCACCCTTCCGCGTACACCCAATCCGGTGTTCCAGCGAAGGTAATCCCTGGGTACTTTTTCAACGCGGCTGTATCCATCATTCATCAATATCAGGGCGCCCTGATAATCGCCGGTACGGTTCAGGGCCTCGGCCAGTAACAGGTGGAGGTCGGCAGCCCTTGAAATAATGATGTCGGCTCCATATGGTTCCCCAATATCGATCGCATATTTCAGAATGTAAGTTTCACCATTGGCAGTGGTATCGATGGAAGCACCCACACCTCTGAATGCATCTCCCTTGGGGCCTTTGGTAGGATACTGGTTCAGGTACATATTGGTGATGACCGACGAGGGCTTTACTTTGTATTCATCGGTAATCAAGGTCCAGCCTGTCACCGGATTCACCTGACCCTCGGTAGATTTAAAAGGAATTACACAGATGTTTTCGGTATTGTTATTTTCGGCATTCAGAAAGATGATTTCCCAGGCTTCCTTTGAATGGGTTTTGTCGAGTTTGAAAAACTTTTTGTCGTTTCCAAAACTCTCCAATCCCAGTTTGAGATAAGTTACCGCATTGGCATAGTCGTTCTTTTCCAGGTAAATTTCGCCCAATAAAGCCTTGGTGTTGATGTACAACGATAATTGCAGTTCATCGGTGCTTTCGTCGGTATGAATATTCGGCAACAACTGGTTGATGAGGGTATCGAGCATCGCTTCTTTAGGAATATAACTCAAGCCTTTTTCAGGGAGCGAACTCATGTTGCCTTCAATCCAGGCAGCTTCACCATTCAATTTTACCAGCGTAAAATAGGCCCATGAACGCATTCCTATCAGGTAATTGGTATAGGAACTGATGAAGTACTCATCAAAGTCAGGGTCAACCTCAGTAATTTTGTACAAATTCATCAATACTTCGTTGGCATTGATGATGACTTTATACAAATCAGAACCATCAAGGTAAGGATTGTTGATAGAGAAAACATGATCATTCAGTTCCTGCATGTCAACATCAGCATTGGCCGTAATTTCCATTTGGTCGGATAACAATCCATCCAGGAGAATCAGCTTGGGCATCGCTTCCTTGAGCGGGGTAAGCACTCCCTGCATGGAGATTTCCAGGTCTTTTACTGATTTGTAATGCTCATCGGGTGTGATTTTGTTTCCTGCTTTTTGGTCAAAAAGGTCTTCACACGAGGTGAAGGCCAGCATCAGGGCCAGCAAAGCCAGTAGGGTGGTGTATCGGTACATTTTGATATTTTTCATTTCAGTAAAATTTTAAGTTTACAAATCTAATTTTACGCCAATGATAAACGACGGTGAATGAGGAAGTTTACCATAGTCAACACCCATGTAGAACGGATTGTTCATGTAGTAGAACTCCGGATCCTGTCCTGAATAGCGGGTTAGGGTCAAGAGATTCGACATGGTGAGGTACAAGTTAATACCACGGTAGAGACCCGACTCGGGCAATGTATAGCTCACCGTGAGTTGTTTCAATTTTAAGAAGGATCCATCTTCCATCCAGCGGTCAGAGAAAACGGTATTACCGGTAGGATCGCCAAACGAGGTGCGTGGCATTGAAGCACCTGTATTGCTGCTGCTCCAGCGATCGAGCACCGAAGTGAATTGGTTGGCATAAGTATCCATTGATTCACCTTTGTACCTCACGTAGTTGTAAATGTCGTTGCCAACACTGTAAGTGAACAAGGCTTTGAAAGACCATTGACCATATTCAAGGGCTGTATTGATACCGCCAAAAAGGAAGGGGTTTGGATTGCCAATGATGGTTTTGTCCAATTCATTAATCTTTTGGTCGTTGTTTTGATCAACAAAGCGAATATCACCGGCTTGCATAGGGCGTCCCAAGGGGCCTGTCAGCTTGTTGGCTTCTTCGTTGGAAGCAAAAATGCCATTGGTTTTATAGCCATAAAATGCGTTGACTGCTTTTCCTTCCATCGTCACAATTTCGGCACCTTCGATGGCGTTGATAATGAATTGCTGATCATCGTCGATAAAATTCAGCTGACCTACCATCGAAATGTTTGTGGCAGCTGTAGCACCTATGGTCCATATAAAGTCACCAAAGTGTTTGCGATGATCAAGCGCCAGTTCAAATCCAAGGTTGCTGAGCTGTCCGCCATTGTCATAGAAGTAGGTAAAACCATAACCCGGAGGTAGCTTTTGTTCAATAATGAGGTTGTTCACCAGGCTATAATATACATCAATATGTGCATTGGTGAGCTGTTGTTTTCCTGAAAAATCGAGCCCGAGGTTGAGCATGTTGGTTTTCTCCACCTTGAGGTCCTCGTTGGGAATCGACTCCCTGGTGACCACTGCAATGTTGTTCATCCTGCGTTCGCCATAATACAGCTTGGAATAATCATAAATACTGCTGTAAATGTTACCTGCAAGAGAATAGGACGCTCTCAGTTTCAGATCTTCAATGTTTTCATTTCCTGCCAGGAATTCTTCAGAGGAAAGGCGCCATGCAGCTCCTACCGATGGGTAAACATTGTACCTGTTTTTGGTATTGAGCGCTGAGCTGGCATCGACACTCAGGTTGGCATTGAAGAAGTACCGGTTGTGAACACTATAGTTGGCATTGGCAAAGTACGAAATCCAGGTAAGGTCACGGTTGTCGCCCAACGATTGGCGAAGGTAGTTGTAACGCGACCCTTGCCCCAGGTTTTTGAAATCGTCCGATGGGGTATTCAGGTCGATGGCAATGTTGTGTTTGTAACTGTTTTGAACGTATCTCATCCCTGTGTTCAGCGAAATGGTCCTTCCGTCGGATGTTTGCGTGTTATAGCTCAACATGGTGTGGCTTTGTGTCGAACGGAATTCGTATACAAAGTCCATGGGAGAATTGGCAGCCGAGTCAATTTGCACTACCCCGGTTGAGGGGATGAAGATATTTTCACGGGCATTGTTAAAGTTGATCCCCAGCAGCGTTGATATGATCAATTTTTCACTGAATTTATACTGGGCATTTACCGAACTTAAAAAGTGGTAATTCCGGTTGGTTCCTGTGGCTTTTTCTACCAGTGATACAGGGTTACTCACCTGAAACATCCCGTCGTCGTCAAGGTAGGGCAAGTGTTCGCCGGTTTTGATGTCGCGGGCATAAGGTGCCATAATGGATGGTTTCAGCATAGCTGAAACTACCGGGTTGCGTTGTACCGTTGGACCCAGGTTGGGGGTGTAGGTGTCGGCCAGCGAGAGTTTCACGTTAGGGGTGATAGAAAACTTTTCACTGATGTTTACTTTCCCGTTTACCCTAAGGTTGAAACGGTTATAGCTGGTGCCTACCAGTGCTCCATCGTGGTTGAGGAAACCTGCCGAGATGTTGTAGGTGGCAATATCATCGCCCCCTTTCAGGAAGATGTGATACTTCTGCAAGATCCCAGGTTTGTAGATTTGCTTTTGCCAGTCGGTACTGTTGGCATATTTGAATTTATCGTTGCCACTGCCAATAAGCCACGGATATTCACGCTCCATTTGTCCTTGCGTATAGCCATTGTTGCCCAAGTAGTTCACAAAATAGTCTTTGAACTGGCCGGCATTCAATACATCGAGCTGTTTGGGAACAAAAGTAACCCCGGCCGAAGCTGAAATCTTGATGAGCGTACTGGTTTCACTTTTTTGTTCGGTATTGAGGTAGATTAATCCGTTTGAACTGGTGGCGCCCATGTATGAATCACCGTTTTTCAAGATGGTGATATCGGCAATGTCGTCAACATCAACAATGTCCATGGGGTTCAGCTCGTAACCTTCCATCAGGCCCTGGTGGGCGTAGTTGTAGTCGTGAATCATCCCGTCAATCATCAGCAGGGGTTCATTCCTGCCAACCAAAGAGCCAATCCCACGAATGTTGATCCAGGTTTTTTGGCCCGGCAGACCTGATTGCTCAACAATGTGCAGCCCGGGAACAAGGCCTTGCAGTGCCTGATCGAACGAAGTGGTTTTGGTCAATGCCATTTCGCTGGCCGATACCGGTGACACAGCATAGGTCTCATCTTTCAACACTGATGAACCCAGGGGCTGGTTATAAGCATCATCGAACGATTTGAAAGCAGATGGAACCAGTGTCACATTCAGTTTGCTGCGTCCATTGGTAAAGACTTTCCGCATTTTATACCCCGGAAGGTTAAAAATCAGTTCCGTTTGCGGACCAGGTACGGTAATGGAGAACGATCCCGCCTCATTGGATGAAGCCAGTTCACCGGTTGTTGTTACCGATACAGAAACCCGGTTGAGGGGTAATCCGGTTCCTGATTCAATGATCTGCCCGGTCACAACCATTGAGCTTTGCTGGGCCGAAGCGTTTTGTATCCCAAAACTTAGTGCCGCAAGCGCAAGAACAATGGAATATATGGTATTTCGAATTATTTTCATCATTTTCATTCAGTTTAATTAGTGCTTATTGTGAAACAGGGGTCAGTTCAATGGTATCCCAGAATACCGTTGAATAGGCGGTACTTACCAGTCGGACTTTATGTTCAGTGGTGGTGTCCCAGGTGAAAGTTCCCCAGTCATACCGGTCAGAATCTGATGAACCAATGTGGGCTACTTTAACGTCATCGACATACACATCGCATACGCGTCCTCCCCATACATAACCAGTCATGGAGTAGGTGCCTTTCATCACCTTAGGAGTGGTCACTTCGAGCCACCAATGACCAATCATTTGTAGACCATCGAAGTTTTTTTGAATAGGTGCATCGTGATTCTTGTAGTAATACTGCAAATAGTCACCTTCCCATTTAATAAACTGGAAGGTATTCTGGCCGTCGTACCATTTTTTGTAGTACTTCATGTAATATTCACCCTCCATCATATCGAGGTATTCACAAGTGTCGAAAATAATTTTTGTTGGTTCAGGATCGACTACCGGCAGCAAATCGTTCACGATATGCAAGGCCCCGTTTTTCGCTGGCCGGTTGGATTGTTCAACAAGAAAACTGGTGAATGTACCTTCTGCCGTATTTTCATTGATATAATAATCTTTGGCAACCCTCACCGATATGTTGTTGTTAAACGATAAAATGGGATAGAGCTGAGGGTTCACAGCAGGGTCGGGAACCAGGTCGGAAAGAAAATGTGACCCGTTTAAGCAATGGTACTCAATATACTGGTAAAAACCATTTTCGATTTCAGTGATTTTATCAGGTTCATCGGTAAAATAACTGATCATGTCTTCGATGGAGTAAATGCCATAACGATTGAAAATGGTGTCAGGGACTGCCAGAATGGTAAAGTAAGTACGGGCCATTTTAGCACCGAAGGGAAAATCAACAATGTTGAGTGTGTCTTTGATCCCTGTCAGTTCCAATCCTTTGGTAAACAGCGAAAGATTTGGATCACTGCTGATCAGGTCGAAAAGGCTGAACGTGATGGGTTCCAATACGTGATCTACTTCGTGAATGATCCCGTTGGATACTTTGGTATCACGGTCGATAATTTTAGCCACCTTATTAATGTAGATATCAGAACCAATAAAATCGGTTGCCAGTTTATCGTTGATGGCATTGGTTTGCCTGATGGCACCCAGACCGATGTCGCCTGCTGCAATTTCAGCCAGCACCAGGTGGTTCAGTACCAGGTTGCGTTGGGTTTCTTCATCGAGTTGGTCGGCCGAACTGATGTTTTTGGAAGCATAATACACTTTCATGGCCGAATCGTTGGGCAGGAAAAGCGTATAGGGTCCCCTGATGCTGAGAAAGCTATTCAGTTGTGTGTTCACCAATAGTTTGTTGAATTCACTAAATTTTGTTGAATCCCTTTCGATGTACTGGGCAATGACCAACTCGTCGGCCCTGGGGTCCCAAATGATTGGCTCCGGAGTACAGGCTACAATCAGGTAGAGAAAAAGGAGGCTTAGCAAACTTTTTCCTCTTATGTTGTTGAAGATTTTTCTTTTCATATTCTTGTATTTTTTATTATCTGTCATAATATGGGTTCTGAACCAGGTTCTGGTTATACAGTAACTCATTTTCGGGAATGGGTAGATAATAACTCATGGTATCATAGACCCTGGTTTTCAAGATGGCTTGCTGTTTAATATCGGCTCCAGAAAGGATCATATTGATGATGATCTGCTTATTTTGGAATTTGTCACGTTTGGCGTTGCGCAAGAGGTCGAACCAACGTTTTCCTTCGATGATGAATTCACGTCCGCGCTCGTCCATAATGGTCTGTCTTAAGTTTGCCTTCTGCAGCACATCAACATGCGAAAGACCAGCCCTTTCAAGGGTCTGACGTACCAATGCGTTGGCTTCTATCGGCTTGCCGATTTCGTTCAGTGCTTCGGCTTTCATTAATAAAATATCGGCATAGCGATAATAAATGAAGTTTCCATCCCTTTGCGAAGCTGTCCGTTTGGAGTTGCTTTGAAAGTCGATCCCCTGGTATTTCCATACGGGTCCTTTGGTTCCAATCAACCTGAGATCCTGATCGTTGAACAGGTTGTTCATGGTCACATCGTTGAATTTGATTTTAGGTCCGCCCGAGGTAGGTATCATGCTGTAATAGATTGGGTTTTCCTGTGATTCAAGGTTGTCGTCGAACTGGATTTCAAAAAGGCTTTCCTTTTGATTGTTGCCAGGGTTGTAAATTAGAAACCAGTTATTGTTTTCTTCCAGCGCGAATTTTCCCGTGTTGCTGATTGAATCGCAATAGTTGATGCATTCCTGGTATTGTTCATTCCAAAGGTATACATCGGCCAGCAGGGCCATAATGGAATACTTGTTGGCTCGCCCTTTGTAATAATGGGGTATGTAACGATATTCATCCACGTAAGCCAGATCCTTGGCTCTGAGCAAGTCAGTAATGATCTGTTGGATCACCTCTTTCTCACTGCTTTTAGGAAGGAACAAATCACCCTGATCCGAGATGGAAGCTTCGGTAACCAGTGGTACATCTTTCCATAACCTCACCAGGTAGAAGTAGCTTAAGGCCCTGATGAATAAAGCTTCAGCATCGTAAGCCTCTTTCATACGGAGGGTAAAGGATTCGTCCTTTTCCATCACAACCGGGCTATAATACATGAGGGTATTGGCCAGGTTGATGGCATTGTAGTATTTATCCCATTTTACTTTCCCATTCGAAGGACTGATGTTGCTGGCTGCAATGTTTTGATAGTCGGCAAATTCAGCACCATCCAGTGTTACAATGTCGGCACGGAGTTCACCCCAAACAAACGATTCGAGGGCAGCGTCCCTGAAGGCATCGTAAGCAGCAGCCAAAGCGCCATCGGCATCTTCTTTCTTGCTCCAGAATTTCTCTTTGATCAGGTCGTTTTCTGGTGCAATGGAAAGCCAGTCGTTACATCCTGCAAAGATGAAAGTGAGTAGCAGTAACACTGCCGGGTATTTTGAGTATGTTAATTTTGTTTTCATCGTGCTTCAATTTAGAAAGTTACATTCACCCCAAACATGATCCGTCTGCTGGGTGGTGTTTTACTATAGTCTTTAGGTAAACGGTCGGGGCGCGATGGCGGCGACACGTCGGGATCCTGGCCCGAATAGTTGGTCCAGGTATACAAGTTATAAGCAGTGGAATATACTTTCAGTCCTTTGATATTCAGTTTGTCGCAGGCATTCTTTCCGAAAATATAACTGAGCGATAAGGTTTTAAAACGGATGAATGAACCATCTTCCACAAAGCGATCCGATCCCATCCAGTTGTATCCCTTGTTGTACAGGGCGCGGGGGATGTGCGTAATATCACCTTCACGGCGCCAGCGCCAGTTTACTGCCATACTTTGGTTGTCGTGGTTGTGCATTTTCTCGGTATCCATGCGGGTTTGGTTGATAATTTCCTGTCCCAGCTTGTAGTGGAAGAATGAATTCAATACTAAATTTTTGTATTTCAGACGGAAACCGCCACCACCCATGATGGAGGGGTTCAGGTCACCCAGGTAGTCCACGTCGAGTTCATCAATTTTACCATCGTGGTTGATGTCGCGGTATTTGGCATCACCCGCCTCGAAAACATAACCGCTTGTTCCACCGTGGATCATCACCAGCGGGGTAACGCCATCGGCGGCATACACCACATTGCCGTTCACATCTTTCACATAAGTATCGGCTTCGGTGGAATATACTCCATCGTAGTGGTATCCATAGAATCCCCCCATGGGTTGTCCGGGCTGGATACTGATTTTATAGTTGCCGTTTTCAAGCATGTTACCGTATTCTCGGCTGTAGTTATCGGGCAGCTCAATCACCATGTTCTCGTTGCGCGAAGCATTGAAATTCATGCTAAATTCCAGGTCTTTCCGTTTGATGACGGCATAATCAATCATGAATTCAATTCCGCGGTTTTCCATTTCTCCAAAGTTTTGGTTAATGGAAGAGAACCCTGTTGAACTGGGAATCCCTGAATTTTCGAGGTAAAGGTCGAGCGTTCTTTTGGAATATACATCGAATTCAATGTTCATCCTGTTGTTAAAGCCCATGAAGGAGAAACCCAGGTTTAGTTGGTCAATGGTTTCCCATTTCAGGCTGGTGAGTTCCACCCCGTTGGGCTTCACCCCTTGAAGGTCAAGATAAGAAATATCGGAACCGGCAGAATAGGTATTGAAGTACAGGTAGTTACTGCGGGGTGAGTTTCCACTCTGGCCCCAGCTACCCCTGATTTTGAGGTCGTTGATGGGTTTGATCCATTTCAGGAAGGGTTCTTCCGAAATGCGCCAGGCCAGCGAAGTGGTGGGGAACAAGCCCCAGCGGCTTTCAGGACTAAACTTGGAGTTCCCCTCGTATTTCGCCCCAATCATCATAATATACTTGTCCTTGAACTTGTACGATACCGTGGAAAAAACTCCCAGAGAGCGATATTTTGAGAAGTTGGACCCAAAATAAACCAGGTGTTTATCGCCCACCGGTTCCTGGATGTTAGGGGAAGCCGACTGGCTGGTCTCGGTTTTGAACCATCGGCTCACGGTTTCTTCGGTATCGAACTGTACCATGGCACCAAAATCGTGATCGGGTCCCCAGTTGGGGGTGTAAATTAACTGATTGATGGTATAAATGGAACTTTTCTTATTGAATTCGTTGATCCCCTTGTTGGTGATGTCGTTGTTGTAATCGTAACCAATGGCTTTGAATGGAAGGAACTTCGAAATTTTCTCATCAAAAATGTCGAGGGTTACCGTTGAGTTGAATATCAGGCTGGGCATAATGTTGTAGCGAATGCTGAACAAGGCCCGGGCATTGTCTTTGAGCCTGTTTTGCTTGCTCAAGTTGACAAAGGCCACAGGGTTGTACAAATCGCGGGCGGTACCCTGAATGGTACTGGTTGGGGTGAAATACTCACCATAACTCACATCGTTGGTATCACGCTCGAAAACCGAGAGGTTGGGCATTTTCCGATAAGCTACCTGACGAACCATTTTATTGTTTCGCTCAAATTCACCTTCACCCACGTCGAAGTTCATGTCCTGATCGTAACGGGTGTACATGATGTCGGTACGGAATTGCAGTTTCGTTGACAAATCGTAGTCGAGCGAGCTGCGCAGGTTAATTTTCTTCAGACGGTTCCCAATGGTGGTTCCACCTTCGTCGGTAAAACCGGTTGAAAGATTGTAACGCGATTTTTCACCTCCCCCGCGTACCGAGAAGTCGTGTTGCTGGGTAAAGGCTATCTGGGTGATCTCGTCCACCCAGTTGGTGTTTTTGTTGTAGTTGTTCAGTTCTTTGTCGCGGTTGGCCAGATCTATCCGGTCGAATGATATTTCTTCTTCACCGGTGAAACCGGCATTACGAACATCGTTGTAGTGGGCTTCCCTGATCAAACGGGCATAACCTGCTCCATCGAGCATGGGAATCGGATCGGGTTCTTTTCCAACGGTTGATTTGAAGGTATATTCAAAAATAGGCTTTGATTTAACCCCCCGTTTGGTTTTGATCATCAACACCCCGTTGGAAGCTTTGGAGCCCCAGGCAGCGGTCGATGCTGCATCTTTCAATACTTCAATGGATTCAATATCCTCGGGTGAAACATCGATGAGGCTACCGAACTTTTCAATATCGGCACTGGCCAGGTCGAAGTTTTCATCAAATTCAGCATCGTAGGGAATTCCGTTGATGACGATGAGTGGATTGTTTCGGGCGTTGAGTGAAGATGTACCACGAATCCGGATGTTGATCCCGGCACCCGGGTCACCCGAAACCGCAGTAATATCAACGTTACCCATGCGGCCCTGCATCATTTCTTCCACTGTGGTGGTGGACATGGATTCCATGTCCTTGAATTCCATACGCGAAACAGCGGTACCGCGGTCACGCACTTTGGTGATCCCGTCGTTTCCAACCACTTCGGCTGTAACACTAACTTCGCCCAGGCTCTGGCTTTCAGATTCCAGTTCCACATCGATGTTGGTGCGGCCCTGCAGACTGAAGCTTGTTTTCGTGTACCCGATAAAGGATACCTGTATGGAGTTATTGACGTCTCTGACTTTGATCACATAGTTACCATTGAGGTCGGTAACAGTACCGGATACAAATCTGCCGTTTTTATCAATTTCCACCACGTTTACAAAGGAGAGCGCTTCGCGGGTGGTTTTGTCTAAAACAGTTCCTGTTAAAATCACGGAATTTTGCGCGAAAACAGTCCCTGAGAATGATATAACCAGCAGCAGTAATCCTGTTAGAAATATATTGTTTTTCATAATTTACTTGCTTGTCAGTTAAAGATTTTATTTTTTTAAGATGGAAGGAATCTTGTGCATTACACCACTTCTTACCAGCGAGTTGGCATTGGCATGGTTCACGCTCACGGTGTTACCCGAGCCATCGGTAATTCGCAGGTTGTTCACGCTGTTGTTCACCCTTACCTTGTGGTAAGTAATTCCTGTTCCAGTAACGTCGGTATCCAAACTGTTGGTGCTGAATTCTCCCGACAGTTTTCCATCATCAAAAATCACATTTTGTCTGATAAAGTGATAACTCAGAAAATCTTTTAACTGATCGACGTCCTCAGGGATAAGACCCTGTGCAGTGGCCTGTTGAATGGCATCGTTGGTTGGGATCAGGCCTGTCCAGTAATCGCCTTCTGAAATGAAAGTGATCCGTGGTACAGTATCGAGGGTGTATGTGTCAATATAGTTCGGATTCAGAAGGCCAGCGCTTACCATTAAGTTTGCAAATTCTGAGGTTTGCGGATCGTTCAACATGGTTTGAGCAAAAGTGTAATAGGTTTGGATGGCCTTGTCGATGGTGTATAGAATACCGTTCCGATCATTGACATTTTTGCTGATTACATTTACTTTTTGGTTGAGTGCTTTGTTTTTTCCGGCTTCGAGCTGGTTGTTCGAAAAATGAATAAAGTTCTTGGACATCATTTCAATGTACCCGTCGCCGCTCAGATCGTCAAGCACTCCTTCGTAAATGTGGTCTTCGAGAAACTCTATGAGGGCATCTTCGTTCATCGCTTTCCAGATGCCTTCTTCACCCCGGTTTTCAATCACATCGTCAATATCGTTGTAGCGAATGTTGGCTTCCAGCATTTCCTTGTTGGTCACTGCAAACAGGGTGACATCTTTTTCCAGGTCAGACAAAAGTGGAATCATGTCGGTCTGGTCAAGGGCAAACAGGAAGGTGGTATAATTGTGGTCGAAAAATAATTTCCCGGGAACGCAGGTAAATACATTGGGTTCCAGAACCTTGCTAATTCCATAAAATGGTCCGTTGCTGGTCATTTGAGCTTCTACAATGTCGCTGCGTTTGATGTCGGTCACATCACCAAAGGCATTGAAATAGTTATTTTCCACCTTCGACATCAGCGCCAGAGATTGTGAAATGTGGGTTTGCACAATATAATAAAGGGTAATCTCCGGTACACTGTCGAGCGAAGGGTAGGTGTTCAACAATTTTTCGTCGAGATATTTTTGCATTACTTCATCGGTAGGGACAAAGATTGACCATATGTCTTTGAAATAGTTAGGGCTACTAGTATTTGGACCTCTCTCTTCGGCAAAATTGAAAATCAGGTCGTAACTTTTCTTGTATACATAGGTTTGAGAAGTCGGATCGAGTGTTTTTCTGCTGGTATAGTTGGCAAAACGTTGAGCCATATCGTAGTAAACACCATATTTGTCCTCATGTTTGATAAAGTATTCTTCAATACTTTCCATGTAATCAACTACCTGATCAACGAAATAAATAAAACCGCTTGAAGTCCTGACTTCGGGGTCGGTCACCATGGCATTGTGCCAGTTCAGGTTATCGCCCCATTGGCTGTTGGGATACATGATGAGATAATCGGAACCATCGAGGGCACCGAAAAAGTCTTCAAAGAAATCCTTGCTCATCAGGGGGATTAATTTGTTCTCACTGTAAATCAGTACTTCACCTGTTCCGTTGATGTCTTTAAATTCAGGATTGTAGCGTACCTTCTCCACATAGGGGATTGACGCACTGGCCGTTTGCTTCCTGAAAAATAAGCTGGCATACTCCCCGTTTGGCCCTTGCAGTTCACTCCAATAGTATTCGTATTTCAATTGGTAGGCCGAACGAGAATTGGTGACAAAGTGAAGCTTGAAAAGCCTTTCTGCCTCTTCAATTGGTAAATCATCGACAGAACTGTAGCCATATTTGGCAAAATAGGCTTTAAATGCATCATCGTTGGGAACGAACAAGGTGAAAAGCTGACTTTCAATCTCCTCGCGGAGATTGGCCTTATCCATTAACTGTAAGAAGATGGAGTATCCGGTGGTGTCTTCCAGCATTTCAATACTGGTGCCACCCAGCCATTCGGGAATCTCGTAGCGCGCTTTTCCCAATGGCCCTTTCGAAGGATCGAATTCAGTTTCTTCAACGCAACTGAACATCCCTGATAGCAGAAGAGCTGTAATACAAAACATTACACCCCCTCTTAAAAGGCGATAAATTTTCATAAGTTTTAGGTTTAAATAGATTTATAAATTTAGACATATATCTCATATTTTGGGTGTTGCAAGGGTTATTATGGATATGTTTTATAACTATCGGAAGAGGGGGAAATAATTTTAATTTTTCAGAAAAAATTACTATGACTTTGATCATTAAATTGACATTTTTTAACGAATTCAAGTGTATATGTGTCATTATATTAGATTGTTATGATAGTGTTAAAATGACGCAAGCAATCAGTTGTTGCAAAAAAAATGCAACCTGAATCATTGGTTGCATTCTATGCTTTTGAACGGATCAAAGCCGGCGGTACCATTGCACCATGGGAATGGGTGCCGGAATGAATTCATTGTCGAAATAAAAACCGGTAAATCCAAACTGAAAGGCGCGGTCGGCATCGAGGTGCCAGCGGATACCCGGCAACAGAATGGCCAGATTGGGACTTCTTTCAGTAATTTCTTTCGTGGTATAAGTGGTATTGGTCCATGCTCCGGTTACCGGATCAAAATGATCGGTATATTCGTATTCTGTTCTGGTAACATAAGGTCCCCATGGCGATATGAATGAATCAAATACCAAGCTGAACTTCTCATTGATTTTGGCCAATCCAGCTATCGAAAGCAAAAAGCGCCCTTCACTTCTGTTGACCTCATTGCTGACTCCGGTGTTATAATTGTATTCATCCTCCTGATAAAATATTTTACCATAGCCGGTTGAAAAAGTGAGATTGTTTCTTCGGTCGCCCAGGGTAAATGAAACATAGGGCAATAAAAGCCCAAATTCGGGGAAGGCCCATGAACCTGTACCAGCCAACAGCCCCAGTGCCATGCTTGTATTTTTTCCTAAATTGCGGCTGTACTTGGCTGTACCAATGATGGGAATGGCTGCCCAGGAGGTCATGACCCCCACACCAAAATTATCGGCAACACCAAACTGAAAATCGGGACCATATAAATTCCATTGGATATAATTTTCGCCCTTTTTGATGGGTAAGCCGTTGGTGGTAATAAAATATCGTGTGGCAAACAATTCTTCAGTCAGGTAGTTTTCATCTGCTTTCACCAATACCGGCGAAATTTCCCTGATCAGATGTTTGGGGATGTAAATCCTGCCCAAATCCTCAGTTTCTATCAGCACTTCTCTGTCATCCAGTGAAATAACCTTGCCAAAAAACTTCACTCCGTCGAATTTTTCAATTAAATAAAGCTGATTCTTCATATCCTGAAGGATGTTAATTTTCGACTGGGCAAAAATGCTTTGAACGGTAAGCATGCCAATCAACATCATTACAGCTATTGTGAAAGTCATTTTTTTCATAGTAACAGGTTTTGGTTATGGCAATTTGAACGAGCTCAAATATACGAAATAACAATGGCCACTTAAATTAGTTCTGATCTTTTCTCGGACACCCCTTAAGCTAAAATATGGAAATGATTCAAAAAAGATTAATTTTAATGGCCCATAAAAATGGACCAATTGCGATAAGTGCTACATAATTAATAGTTTATGAAAAAAGTTTACCTAATTTATAATCCTTTCAGTGGAAACAGAAAGGGAATTTCAATTCTAGAGAAGATTAAACCGATATTCGAAAAGGGAAACCTCGCACTTGAAATCTTAGCCACTGAATATGCCGGTCATGGCCGTGAATTGGCCAACACCCTACCGTTTGAAGGCTACGATGGCTTGTGTGTGATTGGTGGTGACGGCACCATGCACGAAATCATCAACGGGATGATGAAGCGTGCCGATGGCATGCGTTTGCCCATCGGTTTAATAGCCGGCGGTACCGGAAATTCTTTCATGCACGATGTGGATGCTCTGGACCCCGAGGTGGCTGCCCTCAGAATCCTGACCGGACGCCGTCGGTTTGTAGACATTGCACAGGTCGATGCCAATGGTGATATTCTCTACGGTTTCAATATTGTTGGCTGGGGTTTGCCCACTGACATAACTGAAACTGCCAGCAAGTTGAAATGGCTGGGAAGTCAATGTTACAACGTGGCTTCCATCATTGAGGTGCTTCGGAACAAGCCCCGGCTGGCCAAGGTGAAAATCGACAAGCAAAACATAGCCGGTGACTATGGTTTTATTCTGGGATGCAACACCATTCATACCGGTACAGCCATGAAAATGGCTCCCCTGGCCCGTTTCGATGATGGCTTAATTGATTTGATTGTAGTACGGAAAGCAGGCCGTATGAAATTGCTCTACCTGTTTACCAAGCTATTTTCGGGCAGGCACATTGGCAACCCGGCCGTAGTTTATCATCAGTGTAAACAATTCACCATAGAGCCTTTGGAAAATCACGCGCTTAACATCGATGGCGAAATGATTGGCTGTACGCCGGTCAAAGTCAAGATGCTCAAAGGTGAAATCGAAGTGTTGGTTTGATCAACGTTTCACTTCAATTCTTTTCCTAAGCAGCTGTTTACCTGATTTGATTTCTACCAGGTAAACCCCTGAACTCAACCCGGAAGTGTTCACGGTGACAAGCGCCTCATTGCTGTTGCGGTGCTCCAGTACTTTACGCCCATTGATGTCATACAGAATAATTTGAGCTTTTTGCTGATAGTCAATGGGCAGGACAATGTTCAGTGCCTGGTTGCAGGGGACAGGATACATGCTCAATCCTCCATCACTCAAATCAGCTGTCCCCACTTTTTCTGTAGGGGTAATGGCCACATCATCAATCACCCAGCCCCATCCGTTGGTATTGGAATCGGAAAACAGACGAAAACGGAGGGCAATGGTATCACCATTGGTAAAGTGTTTTGTCAGGTCGATCTCGTGGTTCAGAAACATCGAAGCAGTAGGCCTGTCATCAATAGTTTTTCCCAGGGCAGTTGCTTTCACCCTGATTTGTCTGAAATCGTAACCGTTCAGCAGTGGCTTCCAGTCAATGCCATTGGTAGAGGCCTCGGCTATTACATAGTCGTAAAAATTTGCTGATCCGTATACCGATCCCGATTCTCCTTCTTCAACACAGGGAATATCGCGGTAAGTTAAATTCAGCTTTTTGCTGTTGTTGGCATTGTCAATAATAATGGGCTTTTTCAGGTAAAAACTGATGTTGGCGTTATCGGGGTAGGGATGTGTAGTATGGATTCCCAGACCATCGCCCAGTGCACCAAACTCAATAATGTTGAATCCATTGCCGGTAAAATCGTCGCTCCATTGATCAAAAGCGTTGATATAGCTATATTCCGGGCTATGATAATCCACTACCATGAACGATTTTTCGATCGATTTCAAAACATAAGCCTTGCTGTAAGCAATCATTTGTACCTGGTGAATGCCTTCTTCCAATGCTTCGCCAAGCTGTTGGGTGCTTGGTGCTTGGGTAGGAAAGTTACCTGTGACAGTCTGGCTGTATTGGCCATCAAGCAGAATGGTTACCGAGTCGTAATTGGAACCCCATTGTACCTGAGCAAGGGTTTGTTTCGAAGGTGAAGTGCCGGCAGCAAGCAAAACCGGTGCTTTCAGGACCGTGTTCAGTTCAGGCAGGTCGACACTCCAAATGCCACGTCCATGGGTGGCAACAAATAGCTGATTACCACGAATTTTCATTTCCCAGATTGATACCGCAGGCAGGCCGTTGTTGGCATAAGCCCAGCTTTCTCCACCATTGGTACTGCGGAAAATACCAATTTCAGTACCTGCCCATATTTCAGTTGGTTGATGAGGCATCACCAACAAGGAATACACGGCTACATCGGGGAAACCTCGCGTACTTTCACCATCAACAAAGCCGCTGATGTCCTCCCAGCTTTGACCGAGGTTTTCGGTTTTTAAAATTTTTGCATAGCCGGCATAGCTGAAAAGTGCATAGGCTATGCTGTCGTTCAGCGGATGGGTGGCCAGTCCCGACAATACCCCCATTTCTTCTTTAAAATTATTGGTAGGAAGGAAATGCTTTCCTCCATTTTGAGAGACCATTACGTGGCCATGATCCGACATCTGAGCTGCTGCCCATACCACCATCGGATTGGCAGGTGAAGGTTCCACATATCCATCGCCGGCCCAGCCCCACAATGAATCGGGGATGGCAGTGAGTTCCCAGGTCTGGCCAAAGTCTTTGCTGATGGTCACCCCCGATTTTCCAACCAGGTAAAGCTTGTCGGGATCGATGCCTGTATAACCAATCTGAGTAATGAAGGGGGCTTTCCCCGAACCTTCATCGTCAAAACCTGCTGAATACCCCCAGCTTTCACCGCCGTCGTTTGAACGATAAATGCTGTTGTAGTAGATGGTTGAAATTAGTTTTGACGGATCAGTGGCATGCCATACTGCATCGAAGCCATCACCGCCGGTAGCTTCGGTCCACTGAGAAAGTGTTCCGGGGTTTTCACCCGAGAACCAGGTGCCATTGTCCTGTAAACCTCCTATGTAACGGTCTTGCGCCGGATGTTTATCGACCCCGTAAAATTGAGTAGTGTTGTACCCGTTGGTGGGATTGGTCCAGGTGAGGCCAAGGTTATCGGAATAGCCCAATCCTCCGTCGTTGGCTACCACGATACGGGTAGTTCCATTGGCAGTTTTGGTAAACTGAATGTTGTGTAAATCGGCATGAACATAAGGAGCACCCTGTGCAGCCCAATCGGCTACCTTGGTTGATTTCAGTTCTTTGACAAAAACATCTTTACGATGGATGACAATTTTTGATGCTGGTAAATTGTTTTCATTCCATACAGCCCCATCCGAAAGAATGGGCCACCAAAAGGCAATTTCCTCAAATTCAAAACCTCCGGTAACGGCAATGAGTGGCGAAGGGTTATTTTGATAGGTGACATCGTTGATCCAAATGTATTCCCGGCCAATGAGTGCTGCATCATCTTGAATGGTAAGGTTGAATTTGCCGTTTTGATCCTGGTCGCGGAACGACACCATCAATTGCCGGTTGTTTTCAAGGTCCCAAACTTCAAAAGGAACATCCACATAATCGAGGTAAGTATGGTTGTTGGCTGCGACCCCTGAGGTCGCTCCATCGGGGACTTTGAAACGGTGAGCTTTTTGTTTTTTACCCGGTCCAAATTGAACTTCAATGGTCTGATAGTTATTTTTGGCCAGGTTTACTTCCATGCCACCGCCCAGGTAATCACCACCGTGATTCACATACGACATGAATGCATCGGTGCCAATGGCTGAAACACTTACAAACGATGTGGGGGCAGATGAAGTTCCGATGATTTCAACTTTGTAAACATTGACTCCTCCAATCATGATCAGATTGGGATCATCGGGAGAAACTGCAATGGCATTGTCGTACCAACCCTGAGAACTGAGGAACAAATCGCGGACACCGGAGGTAATTTTTGCCGGAGCCCAGCTCTGACCACTGTTTTCGGATAGGTACAATTGAGAACTTTCGGTCAGTGCATACACCGTTTCGGGTTTCGAGGGGGCTATGGCCAATTCAATCCTGCCCGATGCTTCTTCCAGTATATAGTTCCAGGTATTCCCTGCATCGGTTGATTTGAGGACCCCTTTGGTATTGGCCGTTGCATATTGAATGTTAAAATTCTGCGGATGCACTACAATATGCTGGATGCGGCGAAAATCATCAAAAACCTTTTGCCAGCTGGCTCCTCCGTTGGTCGATTTTTGGATGGAAGTATTGGTAACTGCCAGTACAATGTTTTCATTGGCAGGGTCCACTACCAGTCGGTTCACATAGGCAAAGTCTTTGTTTGCTGCGGTTGCGGGCAGTTGTATCCATGAATTTCCTTTGTCAATCGATTTAAAAATGCCATCTCCCACAATGGCATCGCCGTTGTAGAAACCTTCACCGGTTCCGGCGTAAATGACCTTGGAATTGGATGCTGCCATGGCCAGGCAAACGGTCGAAAGCGTGGGGAAGTCGTTGGTAAGGTTGATCCAGCTCTTGCCTGCATCGTTTGTTTTCCAAACGCCTCCGCCAACGGATCCAACAAACCAGGTATTCCGGTTTGGATCGTCGGGATCAATGATCAATCCACGGGTGCGTCCGCTTACATTGCCGGGACCCCGTTCTTTCCAGTCCAGTTCAACAGTTTGTGATTTTAGCTGAGCATTCCGGGTTTGAGCTTTCTGCAATTCCTGCATTTTGTAGTTAAGCTCATAAGCAGGTTTCTCATTACCAGCTTTAGTCCTGATTCGGTTGTAACGGTGTATAAATTCCGATGGCTGGTCGGGTTTAGCCCATCCGTTCATTCGTCGTTTCTTTTTGAATTCAATGGTTTGGGCTTTCATCTCGGCCGGAGTCCTATGCTTTTTATCAACAAGCTTTACGGCTTTTTCTTTTCCGGGGAAAAAAAGAATCAGGGCCAAAGCTGTAACAAGCATGGCCGAAAGGATCACATGGAATACTCTTTTCATTGACTTTTTTGCAAATTGTTCTGCGCCGATCTTTTCATATTGAATAAACAAATCTTTCGGTTGAAATGATTTTCAATTCGTGAGATTCAGCAAAAGTTTTTAAAAATAGAGGTTTATTGATGATTCTGGTGTTACGCCTGCCTGATTTTTTTTACGGAGTGACAAGTTTTTTGTATCAAATGATCTTCATCAGTTTTCGCTGCTAATCCTGAAAATCAGAGTTTCGTGCTGGTGGATAAATCATTTTTCTGGTGGAGTATTTTATAAAACATATCAGAAGTGTTGGAAAGTATAAAAGTAAAAATGACTTTTGTTGCAACAATACTGATTTCATATGCCCTATACAAATAAGGATAATTACCTGCTGGCGGTGGATTGTGTTATCTTCGGATTTGATCACGACCGGTTGAAACTACTGCTTTACAAAAGAAATTTTGAGCCTGAAAAAGGAAAATGGTCATTGATGGGCGGTTTTTTGAAAAGAGAAGAAACCCTCGATGAAGCCGCTTCGCGTGTGTTGGCAGTAATTACCGGTCTGCGAAACATTTATTTGGAACAGTTAAGCGCTTTTTCGGATGTGAACCGCGATCCGGCAGCAAGGGTCATCAGTATTGGTTATTATGCCCTGATCAATATTCACGATTACGATGAGGTGTTGTTGCACAAATATGGGGCACAGTGGTTTTCCATTGACGAATTGCCCGATTTAATTTTTGACCATCATGAAATTGTAGACAAGGCCCTGCGCCGTTTGAAACGTAAATCAAAAACCCAGCCCATTGGTTTTGAATTATTGCCTACCTATTTCACCATCACCATGTTGCGGAACCTCTACGAAGCCATCTATCAACGCGAACTCGACCCGGCCAATTTCCGCCGTAAGTTTATGTCCATGGATTTGCTCGATCGTTTGCCGATCAAGGATAAGAACGGTTCAAAGAAGGGATCCTTCCTTTATGCTTTTAACCAGGATAAATACAAGCTTCAAACTTCGGGAGGTTTTTCATTCGATCTCTCGGGTATTTAACCAGAATTAGTGAAGTTTCTGAAAATGAACAATAAATAGTGAATAATCAATAATAATCAAAAGAATATGAAAAGTGTAGTATGGTTTGCGACCGGAAGTCAGCATTTGTATGGTGCTGTGACTCTCAAAAAAGTGGCTGAAAATTCAGCTGCCATCGTAAAAGGATTCAACGAATCGGAAAAGATCAGCGTGGAGATTGTTTTCAAACCCGTTGTGACCACCCCCGATTCCATTTTGGAAGTATGCAAAGCAGCCAACAACGATGATACCTGTATTGGTTTGATTACCTGGATGCATACTTTTTCGCCTGCCAAAATGTGGATTGCCGGTTTGAAAGCTTTGCAAAAGCCTTACCTGCATCTCGATACTCAGTTTAACCGCGATATACCCTGGGCAGAAATCGACATGGATTTCATGAACCTGAACCAGAGTGCCCATGGCGACCGTGAGTTTGGCTTTATCAATTCACGCATGCGGAAAAACCGGAAAGTGGTGGTGGGTCATTGGAAAGAAGCCGGTGTTCAGGAGCAAATTGATGTTTGGTGCCGGACTGCCATTGGTTGGAAAGAATCACAGGGACTGAAAGTTGCCCGTTTTGGTGATAACATGCGTGAAGTAGCAGTAACCGAAGGCGATAAAGTGGAAGCACAAATGGTGTTTGGCTGGCAAATCTCCGCTTTCGGTACCCATGACCTGATCAAATACATCGACCAGGTGACCGATGCCGAAGTAGAACAGCTTTATGCCGAGTATGAACAAACGTATGAGGT
Source organism: Prolixibacteraceae bacterium (assembly GCA_016938055.1). Lineage (GTDB taxonomy): Bacteria > Bacteroidota > Bacteroidia > Bacteroidales > Prolixibacteraceae > Roseimarinus. Next base: position 3,961 of record JAFGVJ010000322.1, on the reverse strand, counting down.
GGCTGCCGATTGCCGCAAAGGAGGAAAATATCATCAGAATGTACTGATTCAGGCTCGTTACGAAATTGCCATGAAACGATTCATGATCAATGGAAATTTTAAAGCCTTTACCACCAATTTTGAGAACCTTGCTGGTTTGGATCAGTTACCTGGCCTGGCCTCACAGCGTTTGATGGCTGCAGGTTATGGATTTGGCGCCGAAGGTGACTGGAAACAGGCGGCCATGCTCCGTATCCTGAAAGTGATGTCGGAAGGCAAGAATGGTGGGAATTCGTTCATGGAAGATTATACCTATCATTTCGATCCGGCTAATCCTGGTGTATTGGGTTCACACATGCTCGAAATTTGTCCTTCTATTGCAGCCCGCAAACCAAGGCTCGAAGTACATCCGCTCGGAATTGGCGGGAAAGATGCTCCGGCACGTTTGGTCTTCGACAGTGCTACCGGCGATGCCATGAACGTCACGGTGATTGACATGGGCAACCGTTTCCGCATCATTGTCAATACCCTTGATGTGATTGAGCCCCTGGCAGCCCTGCCTAAATTACCCGTGGCCTGTGCATTCTGGAAAGCGCATCCATCGTTGGCCGATGGCGCTGCTGCGTGGATTTATGCCGGAGGAACTCACCATTCAGTATTTACCATGGCATTGACTCCTGATTATATTGAGAACTTTGCCGAACTGGCCGATGTGGAATTCGTAATCATCGATAAAAATACCGAACTTACAGCCTTCAAAAAAGAGTTGAAGTGGAACGATCTGTATTATCTGTTGAATAAAAGCCTGAAATAAATTCAAGTCTAAAAATATTGACAGCACGCATTAACTAAAACTAAACATCTTATGAATGCAGGATTTACAACCATTGACTACATCATTTTCATTGTTTATGCAATTTTGATTGTGAGTCTGGGATTGTGGCTCTCCCGAAGCAAAAAAGGGGTAGAGAAGGATTCCAAAGACTATTTCCTTGCCGGTGGTACCCTCTCGTGGTGGGCCATTGGCGCCTCTTTGATCGCGGCAAACATTTCGGCCGAGCACTTTATTGGCATGTCGGGTTCTGGTTTCCGTATTGGTCTGGGGATTGCAGCCTACGAATGGATTGCAGCCCTTACACTGATCCTGGTTGCCAAATACTTACTGCCCCAGATGATCGACAAGAAAATTTTTACCATGCCCCAGCTGGCCAAAGAGCGCTACGGAACCGGGGTGAGTTTTTTCTTCTCATTTTTCTGGTTGCTGGTATATGTATTTGTTAACCTCACATCGGTAGCCTGGTTGGGTGCCATTGCCATGGATCAGATTTTGGGTGTACCTATGATATGGGGGGTTCCCGGCCTGCTCATTTTTGCGGGTGTCTATTCCATTTATGGTGGCTTGAAATCGGTAGCCTGGACTGACGTTTTGCAGGTCATCTTTTTAGTAGGGGGTGGTTTAATTACTGCATGGTTTGCTCTTGATGCTGTTGCAGGTGACGGGGGTAGTGCCATCGACGGTTTCGTCATTGTCCTGAGCAAAGTACGCGAAGTTCCCTCCGATCTTCATTTCAATATGATCATTGACCAAAACATTGATGCTACCTTGTTCAAGGATCTGCCCGGTCTGGCGGTGATTTTTGGCGCCATGTGGCTGACCAACATTGGTTACTGGGGTTTTAACCAGTACATCATCCAGAAAGGTTTGGCAGCCAAAAGTCTCGATGAAGCTAAAAAAGGCTTGATCTTTGCCGGTTACCTGAAGTTGTTGATCCCCATCATTGTGGTGATCCCGGGTATTACAGCCTATGTATTGTTCAACCATCCCGACTTGCAGCATACTTTGCAGGGTTTGCAAGGATCCATCAATGTTGCCGATGAAGCCTATCCGTGGTTGTTGCGGAATTTTGCACCGGTTGGCATTCGTGGTCTGGCCTTTGCCGCATTGGTTGCTGCTGTGGTCTCCTCATTGGCTTCCATGCTGAACTCCACATCGACCATTTTTACGCTCGATATTTATAAAACACTGATCAATAAACAGGCAACAGAAAAGCAGCTGGTGAAAACAGGTCGTATTTCGGCTTTTGTAGCATTGGTGATCGCTATTTTTGCAGCCAAACCATTGCTGGGAGGACTCGATCAAGCCTTCCAATACATTCAGGAATACACCGGGTTTATTTATCCGGGTGTAGTGGTAGTATTTGGGATGGGGATACTCTGGAAACGTGCCACCAACCGCGCTGCTTTGTGGACGACCATTGCCACCCTACCCATTGGCATAGCCATGAAAATTATGTTGCCTGAACTACCCTTTATCATCCGAATGGGTTATGTGTGTATGATACTAATTGCTCTGGCTGTTTTGCTAACGCTTACTGATAAACACCAGGTGAAAGCCAACCCGATTTCGGAAACCAATCGCAGGAACCTGGTTCGCGCCGGTTGGATTTTTGGTGTACTGGCCAGTGTATTCTTCATTGCAGGAATGATCTGGGGAACAAACCTCTTTGGTGTTGGTTTGTTGAACCTTGGATTCAATTCAATTTTCATGCTTGTATTCATGATGGCTTTTATGTCCATCATCATGTTTACCAATGCCAATTCAAAACATCAGGATGACAAAGCCTATGAATTTGAACCCAAACTCTTTGAAACCGATTCGAAATTCTTCATCGGAGCCATGGGTATCGTGGTGATTTTTGTGGCATTGTACGCTTATTTCTGGTAAAACCTTCAGGGCATCTGTTTTACAGGTGCCCTATATTTTTTTAAAGTAATGTTAGAACAACTGAAAGAAGCTGTATTTAAAGCAAATCTCGACCTTGTTAAACATGGTCTGGTGATTTTTACCTGGGGAAATGCCAGTGGTATCGACCGCGAAAAAGATTTATTCGTGATCAAGCCCAGTGGGGTCGATTATGAGATCATGCAGCCTTCCGATATGGTGGTTTGCGACCTGGAAGGAAGAGTAGTGGAAGGCAATTTAAAACCATCGTCCGACATGCCCACCCATCTATACCTGTATCGGCATTTCGAAACCATCGGCGGAATTGTCCATACACACTCGACCCATGCAACGGCATGGGCTCAGGCGGGTATTGGGATTCCAAACATTGGTACCACCCATGCCGATTATTTTGCCGCTGAGATCCCCTGTACCCGGCAAATGACCAGCGAAGAGATATTTGGCGCTTATGAAAGGGATACCGGAAAAGTGATTGTTGAAAGTTTCGAAGGGCTGAATCCCATGGAAATTCCCGGGGTGCTGGTACATAATCACGGTCCGTTCTCCTGGGGAAAAGATGTGCATGATGCTGTTCACAATGCGGTGGTCATGGAACAGGTGGCCAAAATGGCGGCCATTTCTTATGCCGTAAATCCGAAATTGCAGATGAACCCGCACCTCATTAAAAAACATTACGAACGCAAGCACGGGAAGAATGCTTATTACGGGCAGTAACCCCCCAGCACTTGATTTGGATACTGGATGTTTGAAACAGCATCTCAAATCAGACGTTCTTCAAAAAGTGTTAAGTCAAATATTGTTGAAGGTTATGGAAGAAGGGGATATAAACAGGAATACATTAGATTTCTGACTTTCTCCCAGGCATCCAACTATGAAACTATCGATCATTTGGAAACCCTATGGGAAACCGGATCATTAACTGATAAAGATGTATATGCTGTATTGCATGAGAAAATAGATAAGCTTGGAAGAATGATCAACAAGTTTGTATCAAGTGTTGAAAATCAACACCAATCGAAAAAAATGAATTATGATTAAGTTGAACTTTGCAAAGAGCTTTGATCATCCAGTATTGAGTATCCAGTATCGAGCACCGATTATCGAGCATTAAACATTAAAATTGAAAACATATTAATTATGACAAAATACGTAATAGGACTAGACTACGGCAGCGACTCGGCCCGTGCACTGGTGGTCGATGCTGCCAACGGGCAGGAGATGGCCACCTCGGTGAAATAT
>JAFGVJ010000050.1 GCA_016938055.1 Prolixibacteraceae bacterium | reverse complement strand
TGTTTAAAACACCTGATCAAGGATAATGCGTGTAGCTCCCACGTTTTTTCTGACATACTCAGCAGCCTTTTCAGCAATGCTGAAAACAACTCTGCTATCGTTCAGCAGGTAATTAACAATGGTATTGAAATCTTCGATGTTGTGAACGGGGAAAGCACAGTTTTGGTTGACCAAATCGACAGCTTCGGCAAATTTTTCGTGATTGGGGCCAAAAAGAATGGGCATCCCAAAAATTGCTGCTTCGAGAACATTGTGAATACCCACGCCAAAACCTCCCCCGATGAAGGCGATCTTCCCGTATTGGTATAAGGAAGTGAGCATTCCATAATTATCCACAATCAGCACCTGTTTGTCGCTTACATTTTTGGGAGTAGCTTCGCTGAATAAAATTGCCCTGCTACCATACAAGTTGAGAATGCGCTGGATGTTTTCGGCCTCTATCACGTGGGGAACCAGAATGATTTTCAAGTTTGACCTGTTCCGGATGTACTGATGAATGATGGCTTCTTCGGCTTTCCATGAACTGCCGGCCACCATCACATCGCTACCCCCCACGAAGCTTTCAACCAGCTTGATTGGTTTTACATTTTCAAGAATGTGTGCAACCCGGTCGAAGCGGGTATCACCGGCTATGGTAAAGTTTTCTTTGCCCAATGATTTCAACAATTTTGCCGTTTCTTCGTTCTGAACAAAAAAATGGGTGGGATATTTCAACATTTTTCGGTACCAGCCTCCCCTCTTTTTAAAGAAGAGTTGATCCTTTCTGAAAATGGCCGATACAAAATAACTTGGTATTGCATTCTTATGCAGCAAACGCAGGTAATTGTACCAGTATTCGTATTTGATAAAAAATGCTGCTTCGGGTTTTACATAATGAATGAACCTCCGTGCATTCCGGGCTGTATCGGCAGGCATGTAATACACAAAATCGGCCTTGGGATAGTCTTTCTGCACCTCGTAACCCGAGGGGGAATAAAAGGTGAGTAGAATTTTCTTTTGAGGGAACCTGAGTTTAATTTCCTCGATGAGCGGACGGCCCTGTTCAAACTCACCCAGCGAAGCACAATGAATCCAAACTACATTTTGGACGTCATGCAGGTCGTTTTTGATCTTTTTCATCAAACCTTTGCGACCTTCGATCCACTTTTTTGCTTTAGGCTTGCTGAATGATGCCAGGCGTATGGCCAACACTAAAATTCGAATTCCCAAATTATACAACAAATTCATACAGTACGATTATGCCTGATAGCCATGATCTTCATTTAATACAGCTTGTTTGGAAGCCTGAACAGCCAACTGGTCGCAACGTTCGTTTTCAGGCACATTGGCATGTCCCTTTACCCAAATAAAGCTCACCTTGTGTTGCTGATATACCTGCAAAAAGCGCATCCAAAGATCCTGGTTTTTTTTTCCTTTAAAATGATTTCTGACCCAATTAAATACCCATCCCTTATTCACGGCATCGGCCACGTATTTTGAATCGGTATAAACACATACCTCACACTGATTGGCCTTTAAAGCCTCCAGGGCTACTATCACCCCCATCAGTTCCATACGGTTGTTGGTGGTGAGCCGAAAACCTCCGGAAATTTCACGCCGGTGCCTGCCTGAAATCAACACGGCCCCGTATCCACCAGGCCCGGGATTTCCACTGGATGCTCCATCGGTATAAATAGTGACTTTATGCGTCATTCAAAATGTTGAAATAAATAAAAATGCCTGTCCGTGAATGGCAGGCAAATTTATTAAAAAGAAGTGTTCCGATCAGATAGCAGAACACTTATTTTTTCAGCAACTTCATTTTACCAGGGTCATCTCATCCACCAGGTGTGCTGCGCCGGCAAACTCGTCAATCACCCATAACACGAAGCGGATGTCCACGTTGATGCATTTCTGCAATTCAGGTTCAAAGGCAATATCGCCACTCATGGCTTCCCAATTACCATCAAAAGCAATCCCGATAAGTTCACCATTCCCGTTGATGACCGGACTTCCGGAGTTACCTCCGGTAATGTCATTGTTGGTTGTGAAACAAGTATGCAAGGTCCCATCGGAATCGGCATATTGGCCATATTGTTGGGCTTCGTACAATTCTTTTAAGCGAGGCCAGACATCAAATTCAATGTCTCCCGGGATTTCCTTTTCGATGTAGCCTTTCAGGGTGGTGAAATAATTGTATTGAACACCATCGCGGGGAGTATAGTCACCAACCGATCCATAGGTCAGGCGCATGGTTGAATTGGCATCGGGATAAAAGGTTTTGTCGGCTTCCATTTCGAGCAAACCTTTCATGAACAAGCGATAAGCAACGGCCAGGTTTTCCTTGTCGCTTTTGTTCTCGTCTGTCAATCTTGTCCGGATGTCACCAAGGGCTATGGAAGCTTTGATTACAGGATCCTTTTCCAAAACCCCGGCTTTGGGTTTGCTCAGAAATTTGTTGAGACTTTCTTCATTGTGCAGGATGCTTTTCTTGAACATGGCAGCAGCCCATTTTGAATAATCGCCTTTGTATTTTCCCTGAATCTCTTTAACAAAGTCAGGATGATAAGCTTTATCGACATTTTCAACAAAGATGGCGGTTAATGCTGCCGTTATTTTCTCGTCGGTTGGGGCATTGTAATCCTTGAAAAAGCCTTCCATTCTTTTCTGTATGGCCTCAACATTGTTGGCAATCACACTATCAGGGGCTTTTTCAGCCAGGTTTTTCTGCAAAGAATTAAAATTATTGGCCCACATAAAAATTTCGGGACCACGGAGAAAAGCTTCGTTGAGATACTCCAAAGCTTTGTCGTCGTTCATGTTCTCGTAGGCTTTATTGATCATGGGAATCGCTGAGCCATATGTCTCACGACGTGCATCACTGGCATTTACCCAACTTTCAAAAGCTTCTTCAATGGCTCGTTTCTTGGCCACTACCTGCAAGTTTTCGATGCCACGGTTCTGTCCAATGCTGTATTTATAGTAGTTAGAGCTTCGGGCTTTTTTGGAAGCATACTGTATGGTCGCTTTATCACTGCTGGCCATGTATTCTTCAATGATATCGAGTTTAGCCTTCCGAACATTGATGCGCGTTTGGTTGGTGATGTTCATGGTGAACTCTACACCCTTAGCTGTCAGGTAACGTTCAGTTGTTCCCGGATAACCCATCACCATGGCAAAATCACCCTTACTGTACCCATTCAGTGACACGGGTAAATGATGGCGTGGTTTGTAAGGGACATTGTCGGGATGGTATTCGGCCGGTTTTCCATCGGGGCCCGTGTATACACGGTAAAGGGTGAAATCACCGGTATGGCGGGGCCACATCCAATTGTCGGTGTCACCACCAAATTTTCCTATGAAGTGAGGAGGAACACCTACCAACCTGATGTCCTTCATTGTTTCGTAAACAAAGAGCAGGTATTGGTTCTCGCGATAAATGCTGCGTACCCTCCCAGTGTAATGGGTTTCTTTGGTTGCTTCATCGATCAGTTTGTTTGATACCTCGTTGATGGCTTTGTTGCGTTCACTTTCTGTCATCCCGGGCTTAATTTCAGCCATTACCTTTTCGGTAACATCTTCAACACGGATCAAAAAAGACACCGACTTACCGGGATTGGACAGTTCTTCCTCCAGACTTCCTGCCCAGAAACCATCTCGTAAAATGTTTCTGGCTTCGGTGGAATGTTGTTGAATATCGCCATAAGCACAGTGATGATTGGTTAGAAACAAGCCCTGATCCGATACCATTTCACCGGTACAAGAACCAAAACCCATCATCACAATGGCATCTTTCAAACTGGATTGGTTCACCGCATAAATCTCTTCGGCAGTGAGCTTCACCCCCAGTTCCTGCATTTTTTCGACATTCAGTTTGGTTAATAAAGAAGGCAACCACATGCCTTCATCGGCTTGCATTCCTATACTGATGATCAGTGTTAGGGCAAGCAACATTTGTTTTAATCTTCTCATTTTCCTAAAATTCTAATTTATCGTGTAATTGTTGATTGGTTGCAACTAACTATTCCCCGGTACCAAAGCCAGGCTGCCAGCACCAGAAAAATCATGGTAAAAATGGCTCCTATGATCATTCCTATAGACTGACCTTCAATAAGATTATTGACTTCTTGAAATACCAGCGGTACAACAAAAATCATGGGAATCCAGTTCAAATGTTTTCGGATCAGTAAAAAGAACAAGGTGAAAAGCGTTCCCCCACAGGCTCCGGTCAACAACCATGATTCAAGCAGGTTGGCTTGAATGCCGGATGCCACAAAACCGGCTATAAATATAAAAGTAATCGGCAAAATATTCAGTGTTTGTCCATTTTTCGTCATTCGGCCTGCCAGATAAAACAGCACCAATGTAAAGGCCGGATAAAACACAAAACGGGTCCAGGGCCCTGTAATGACTGATAACCATGGAAGTTCGGCATTGAGCGGCGAAAGCAGTGCCCAATCAGGACTTACCTGAGGATTCAGGCTATTGATAGCTGCCTGTAGCCCGGTCCACAAAATGCCCAGCAAGAAGGCTTTCGCAAGCGGACGTTCCACCATGGCATCGTTTCGGGCCATTTCGCAGGAGAAACCACCAATGACCCCAACCCCCAGCGATAAGAATACCAGCCCGATCAGTGCACCAATCAGTGTCATGGCCAGGAAATTGCTGTAGGGCAGACCGGTAAAATATTTAAAGGCGATATCGTTCCAACTGTTGGCCAGATCAATGACTGATAGCAGCAACAATGCCGATGCAAACAACATGAACATCCTTACGGAGAAGCGCTTGCGCGACCAGTTTATAAAACCGATAACAATGCCTAAAACAATGATGGCAGCACGAAACAGGTTCGAAATCAGCACCAGAATTTTCAAGGTGCTCTGCTGCTTTTTCAAATCGCGTTCCCAGGTTTCGGGCACAAAAACATATTGTTTCAAACCATTGACTTCTGATCCGGCCAATGAAACCTGGTATCGGCCCTGCCCTTGTTTCAAATCGTAAGTCAGGGTATCGGAGAACTCGATGAGCCAGTCGGTCCTGGACTCCAGTTTGGAGGGAGTTAGCGAAACTACTTCGAGTTGATCAGCCTTTTCAATACTGAAATTTTTCAAGGCCAGCAGTGCTTTTGCAAGTACCGCATCTTCGGCCAGGTTGTCACCTGGTCTTTTTTCAGGCCAATTGTGCCGATAAGCCAGCAAACGACCATCGACACCAATCTCTACCAAAAATTCTTCGGAGCGTTCTTCAACAGTTCCATCCTTTTTCAAAACCCGCACCTTCCATTTGGGTGGTGACAAAAACGACTGTTGCAAGCGCATGTAATCAGACTCATATTCCTGCCATACAAACTTGTGCGACAATTCGGGATGCTCATCGATGGTAGACAACACAGACCATTCATCCATTGAAACGCCAAAAGTTTTATCCAGAAAATCACCGGTTTTTGCAAGGGCTTCACTCCTGTTGCAATTCACCTCGGGGGTTTGGTGATTCAGCGGAAAGGTAAAAAATGCCCAAAGAAGCAAACCCATCAATGCACCTGGAAACAAGTAGCGCAGTTTCAGAAATTTTGACTCAGCATAAGGCTGTGTTTCCTGGACCTTTTCTGCTATGCCGGATGTACTTTGTTGAATGGCAGGCTGAAAAGCCCTGTTTCGAACCGATAAAGGAGCGTTGTTCCATTGTTTGTTTTTCATCCTCCAATAAAAAACCACCAACAATGGCAGGAAGAACAAAACGAGTATGATGATACGGTTGATCCAAATCCCTTCGGAAGTAGCTACCCAAAGCGGCAGGGAAATCCAAAATACATCAATGGCGTAATGGGCGATGATCACCGGCAACAAGCCAAAACGCAGGTAAATCAACCCAAAAATAAGGAAGGGGATCACCATTTCAAAGACCCTTGCAAAGGCAGGTGACTGGGGATAGTTGGCATGCAACATCCCAAAAATGATGGTTTGTAAAAGCAGGGCCAGCAACATCCACCAATCTTTGCTTTTGAGTTTGTGCACCAGAAAATAAACGCCTGCAAGCGGAACAGCCCGGCAAATAAGTTCCTCCCAGAAACCGGCCTGTACTGAAATGGCGATAGAGCCATACCAGGGTAAATGCTGGGCCAGAATGTTAGGGTCAGAAAGGGTTCCGGCCGGATTCCACCAACCCAGGGTGTTTGTGGTAAACAAGTAATAAACAATGTCGATGGCCAAAAATACAGGCACAAACAAGTAGGCACCCACGGTTTGCCCCAGTACCTGCACCGATGCTCCGGCTTCCTTTCCCCAAACTTTCCACAATTGAACCTGATCTTTGAACAGGAAACGACCAAGGCCTTCGCCCGCCAATGCCGAAACAAAAACAATGCTCCCCATTAAAATAGTTTGGAGCAAGCCACTCATCAATTGTTGTCCCAGAAAACTAGTGGTGCTTTGCGAAGTATCATAATCCATCCACAATAAAGGGAGTACATTGAAGGTATACAACAACCCAGTGCCTAAACCAATCCCAACAGACCAGTACAGGGCTTTTTTCCAAAGGATAAAACGTTGTTTCATGAGGAAGAAAATTCCCAGCCCGGCACCAATCAAACCATAAATTAAGAACAGGATGGCTTGGCCAATGGTCCCGATAAGGTCATTGTTCGATCGCATTTCGGCATAACGACGATCGAAATCCTC
>JAFGVJ010000321.1 GCA_016938055.1 Prolixibacteraceae bacterium | reverse complement strand
TTCTCACAGAAGTTTTTCGGCTCCCGAATACACTTCATCAATATCGATTATTGCTACTCCATGCCCGGGTAAGGTTGTTGGATTCCAGCTTTTCATATTTTCAAATTCTGCGCCCAAGGTAGAATGTTTAACTTTCCCTTTAATTTGATAGGATTTGTCGTCGGTGGACATAAACAAAATGGAGGCGGTACAGCCCGATTTGATGTTTTTGAAGGTTTTATCAAAAAAATTGTTGGCTACCAGAATGCACTCATCGTTATACAATGCATTGCAGGTAGCATAAATTGAATTGGGCACTCCCTGGTCCGAAACAGTTGTGAAAATAATTGCTTTGTTACGATTTTCCCAGGCTCTTTTTAAAGTCACGCTGATTTTTGGTTTCATCTTTCGTTGGTTTTAATTTGTTCGGTTTTATTTCTCAAAGTTTCTATTTCGAAACCATATATTCTTCTAAGCCGGCCAATCCGCTCGTTGCAAATCGCTTCAGGAATTCCCATTGAAGCAGCCAGTGAAACAAGCGAAACATTCTGTTGGTGGGCAAATTGTGCCAATGTCATAGAACCTTTTTGATCTCCAACATGCAAGTTTTCATGTTGCGTTGTTGTTTGGATGCTTTTGACTGCTTGATCCTTTTCAATTACATTAATCGTATCTGAAGAATTATTGTGATGAGAATCATTTATAATTTTTACTTTTTGATGGTTAATGTGATGGTTATTCATTGGTGCAATGTCAGGTTTTATCAGCAATGGAGTAATCACAAAAAGCAGACTGAAAAATACCAGGGAAGACACAACAATTATCCGGCTTGCTTTAGTGCCAAAAATCTGCCTGAAAATGCATCCAATCATTCTCCAGTGAAAGATAATATGTAAAATTACAAGAAATATAAAACCAAGACTTACCCATAAATGAACTGTTCCCCATTGATGGCGGTCGTAGCCCCAGAAAAACAGTTCAACATCGCTCCCATAGAGGTCGTTACGTTTAAAACCGGGCACAAGTACATATTTTATGAGTAGCCCCAGCCCGGCCATAGCCATTAGCAACAACAATAGAATAGCATCAATCAGCAGATTTGTTTTCGGTTTAATTTTTATCATTTTTCCAATTTTGTTTGAATGACCGGATCGATCACCATTTCACGACAAAGCACCATGAGAACACTTTTTGATACACAACCCACATTGCATACAAACACAATACTGACTTTCGGATCCCTTCACGAAGATACTCCGGTCACTTCGCTTTAGATGTTGATTAAAACCGTGTTTCATCATCATCGATCTCTTTGATTTCAAATAAATTTCCGCTTTTATCCCAAATAAAGTAGGTGTCGTGTCCCTGTCGAGGTTTTATAAGCGCCCGATAGCCCTCTCTTATTGCACTGGCATAAATTCTTTCCGACTTCCAATAAGCTAAACAAACGTGTGAAAAAAAACTCTTTTCCTGATGACCGTTAATGAAAAGTTCAAACTCCATATCTTGATGCCGCATCACGAACACCTCCGAATCTTCTTCAAGGCCAAATATGTTTTTCGACAAATCACGCGAAAGTTTGAACTTGTGGTGTACTCCAAACAATAAAACTTCTTCATAAAAGTCTTTCACTTCAGAAGACTCGTTCACCGTCAGTGCAAGATGATGGATCATAAATATCAGATTTAAAAAACGCCCAAATTTAAACGAACATTTGTTCATATAAAAAGAATAATCCATAATTTTGAAAAAAAATAATGAGTGATGACAGAAATAATCATTTCAACATTGAAACAATCGCTGATGATCACCGCCTTTGTGCTGTTAATGATGGTGATAATCGAATACGTCAATGTCCAAAGCAAAAACAAATGGGCTGAGAAATTGCGCCATTCACCCTTGCTTCAAATTGTGATGGCTGCATTTTTAGGCATTACACCAGGTTGCATGGGCGCATTTACGGTTGTTTCACTTTACACACACCGATTGGTAGGTTTGGCTGCGTTGGTTACGGTGATGATTGCCACCTCTGGTGACGAAGCCTTTGTAATGTTTGCCCTTTTCCCGGGTAAAGCGCTATTAATACATGGCATTCTTTTTTTAGTAGCCATCATTGCCGGATTCATCGTGTTGCAATATTCATCTCAAAAGAAAAACAACTTAGATACTCAGCATGGTTTTACCATTCATCATCATGATTACTGCAAATGCTTTGATCGTCAAATAATTATTCCTCAAATAAAAAAAATCACGTTCGAACGATTAGCAATGTTGTTGTCCATTCTAGTCTTTATTCTGATGTTAACTACAGGAGTCTTTGGCACACAAAACTGGGGCTGGAAAAGAATTACTTTTCTTGCCGGGAGTATGTTTTTGCTTTTTGTCTTTATTACCGTTCCCGAGCATTTTCTGAAAGAACATTTATACAATCACATCATTAAAAAACACCTGCTACGAATTCTCCTTTGGTCGTGGGGTGCATTTATTGTTTTGTTCTTTTTCCAAAACTATAGCATCATGACAGAGATGCTTGGAAACAATTTCTATCTGGTATTATTGATTGCTGTTATGATAGGAATCATACCTGAATCGGGGCCTCATTTGGTTTTTGTGACCCTGTTTTCAGAAGGTTTAATCCCCTTGAGCATACTGCTGGCTAGTTCCATTGCACAGGACGGGCACGGCATGTTACCCCTGTTGGCCGAGAGTCGCAAAAGTTTTTTAAAAGTTAAGGCCATCAATATTCTGGTTGCACTTATTGTGGGCTATGTTCTAATGTTGATGGGAATATAAAAGATTTATTCTATATGAACTATTGTTCATTTAAATGCTTATATTTGTACCATAAACATTTAAAATTATTTATTATGGCACGAGGTGATAAAAGCGGCCCTATGGGACAAGGCCCTATGACCGGAAGAGGTTTAGGTTATTGCGCAGGATACGAAAACCCGGGTTTTACAAGCGGATTTGGTGGCGGTGCTAAAGGGCTCGGCCGAGTTCGCGGAACAGGCAGAGGAATGGGAAATGGCAGAGGAATGGGAAATGGCAGAGGCTTTGGCTTCTATGCTCAAAGTATAAACACTCCTGTAGAGAACAGTTCCTATGAAATCAACAACTTAAAAGTTCAAGCCGAATCTTTGAAAAAAGCACAACAAGAAATCGAACGCAGACTAAATGATCTGGAGAAACAATAGTTTGATTTAATAGGACAAATTCCATTTGAAAAAGAAATAGGAGAAAAAGCAGATGACGGTCGTACCGTTTACAATCAACAAAACAAACTGTCAGCCGATATTTTCGATAACATAGCCAACAACTTAATTCATAGAATTGAAACACGATGATTGCATTTGGACCTATTCCATCGCGCCGGCTTGGTCTTAGTCTGGGCATTAACAACATTGTAGCGCGTAAAGTGTGTTCCTTTAGCTGTATTTATTGCCAGATTGGTAAAACAGTAAACAGGTCGATCATACGTGAAGCATTTTATCAACCCGAAAAGCTGGTTGAGAACGTGAAAAATCACTTCAATAAACTTGACGCTGATCATGCTCCCGATTACCTTACTTTTGTTTCAAATGGAGAACCAACCCTTGACATCAACCTGGGAAAAGAGATCAGTCTGCTGAAAGAAACATTTCATATTCCAGTGGCAGTGATCACCAACAGTTCACTAATGTCCAACCAGCAAGTACGAGAAGAACTGCTCAATGCAGATTGGGTTTCGCTTAAAGTCGATTCGGTTGAACAGGAAACCTGGGAAAAGATCAACCGGCATCATCCCGGCATCAACCTCGAAAAGGTATTGGAAGGAATCGAAATTTTTGCCGAACAATACAAAGGCCGGTTACACACTGAAACCATGCTGGTTGAAGATGTTAACGATCATCATTCCAGCATTGATGCCACGTCTGCTTTCATTTCAAAACTAAATGTTGAAACGGCCTATTTATCCATTCCAACCCGTCCACCAGCTGAAAAAACGATTAAAGCCATCAGCACTGAAAATATTACAAAAACATGGCAAATGTATCAGGCAAAAGGCATACACACCGAAATGCTGACCGGGTTTGAAGGCACCAATACCGGGTTTACCGGCAATGCCTTCGACGATATACTGAACATTACATCGGTTCACCCGCTAAGGGATGATACATTAAAAGAACTCCTTAAAAAAGAAAAAGCCGGCATGGAAGTGGTTGAATCACTTATTTACCAACGTTACATCAAAAAGGACCACTTTGAGGGTCACGACTATTACATTCGCAACTTTCATTTATAAAAGCTCATTGATCTATTAAAAAAATAAGAGAATATCCATAAGATTAACAACAAACTCAGATAAATCATTACTCGTAATAACGATTGTTTTCAACTTGTTTGCTTCATGACTACAATACACATTGGGTTAAAATTTTTATCGTGGAAAAGCTTTTGGGTTTAATTGCATCATCAACCATTATTAACACGGCCTGGGAAAACTGACCGTGTCTTTTTTGAGATTAGGTTTTTGTTGATTGTTTTTTTTGATATATTTGCACCCGCAACAAAAAGGTACCTTGGCCGAGTGGCTAGGCCCCGGTCTGCAAAACCGGTTACGGCGGTTCGAATCCGCCAGGTACCTCATAAAGCCGCTGATCTTTCAGGGGCTTTTTTTATTTCATCTTTCACAGCCCCGGTGGCATAATCCGCCAGATACTTGTAACCTCCTGTCACATTTTTTCGGTTCTGCATCAGGCTACACTGCGCCTGAAAAAACGCTGTGTAATCAATACAAGCAAAATGAGTAACATGATACCCAAAGCATTCCAGATCATGGTCATACGCATAGAAAAATGGTCCATCAGCATGCCCGTCAGCATGTTGCCAATGGCTACCCCTACCGCAAAAAAAGTGTAAAAGAAGGCCTGCCCGCTTGTACGATAGTGCGAAGGAACAATCCGGTGAACAAACGATACTACCGATACAAAAAACAGTCCAATGCTGATACCGTGAATTGCACCAATGGCCACAGCCACAGCAGGATTACCCGTCATCCCGTAGCCCATCATCCTCAGTGAAGTCGCCAGCATGGCAAATAAGAAAACCTGTTTGGCCCCATAGCGATCTACCAGGCGTTTACCAAAAAAGAAAAAAGGAATTTCAAAAAGTCCCTGCACCAGAAAAGCCAGTCCTATCATGCTGTTGGATGCTCCGATATCCAAAAAATAAACATTCAAAATCAAATAAATGGGTGCAGAAAAAATACTGTACATCAATACCAGCATGAAAAAAGCCAGCAACACCTTTTCATTTTTCAAGAGACTCAGAAAGTTGCCCCGCTTGAGGTTATTCAGGTTGCGATGTACCTTGAGGGGTTGATAGAGAAAAAACATCAATAGCCAGGTGATGAGGAACATGCCCGACGAAACCGGAAAAATGAGGTACAGATTTTCTTTATGAATCAGCATTCCGGCTACAAACGAAGCAAGCCCCCAGCCCACTGATGCCCAGAGCCTGATTTCGCCATACGAAGTTTTCCCTCCGCTTTGCTCTTGATAATCCAATGCAATGGTATCAACCAGCGAAGCTACCGGATTGTAAACCAAAGTCACCATAATCATGAATACCGTCAGTGACAGGGCTCCCTGCAATACGATAAAAACAGGCAAAAGAACAATGGTAGACCCTATGGAGAACAATAACATCCGTTTGCGTCCATAACGATCGGCCAATCCTCCCCACACCGGCAATACAAACAGGTTATTGAATTGCTGAAAGCCTGCAATGATGCCCACTTCAAAACCACTCAAACCAGCACCATCTTTCAGATATACGTAAAAAAAACTCAACCAGACAGCTGCCGAAGCATAAGCCATGAAAAAAACGGCTTTGATAATGCTTTTCTGGTATTTTTCAATGAAAGACATAAGGGTTATTTGCGATTCACATGAATGCTGCAAATGAAAAACAAAAAATCGAAACAACCATGAATTGAAAACACTCTTGCAAACTCTGCACAAAACATTTCATATTGCCCTTCAGGGCATTTCGGCGCTAAAGATTTCAATTCATAGAATTTTTATTTAGAATATTTATAATTTAAAACAGATTTAAGCTGTAAGCTTACATTCTATTTATAAAAATTCTATTTTTAGGCAGCCGAGCAGGCATAAACCAACAAAACCAAATACCAGTAACAAAATGAACGAAAACAGTTCGAGCGCTATCAAATTCATGTATGGCGACAACATTCCAGTAGAATTACACAAAGTACGCATGGTGCAAAAACTGCACCTGAA
>JAFGVJ010000320.1 GCA_016938055.1 Prolixibacteraceae bacterium | reverse complement strand
TTAAGTCAATAGTCATTGAGTCTTTAGTCTTTCATCTTTAGTCTTTCATCTTTAGTCTTGATACTTGCTACCAATATACAGTTTTCATTGACCTTTCTGCTTTTCAGATTATTCAGTCTTTACTCTTACAATCCCACAGTCTCACAATCTCATAGTCCCACAGTCCCACAGTCTCACAGTCCCACAGTCTCATAGTCCACTTACATCACATGCCTCTCGGCGTGATAGCTCGAACGGACCAGGGGTGCACTTTCAACCATGCTGAAGCCCTTTGCCAGTGCCGTAAGCCTATATTTTTCAAACTGATCGGGATGAATGTATGCTTCAACCGGCAAATGCGACTTGCTTGGTTGAAGGTACTGACCAATGGTCAAAACCCGGCAACCCGCGGCCAGCAAATCGTCCATGGTTTCTTCCACTTCATCGGGGGTTTCGCCCAAACCCACCATGATGCCACTTTTGGGAACCACCCCGCTGGCAGCGATGGTGCTGATTACTTTCAGGCTGACCTCATACTTTGCCCTGCTCCTGACCAAAGGAGTCAAGCGCCTCACTGTTTCGAGATTGTGCGAAACAATATCGGGTGCAGCATCCAAAACAAATTGAATCAGTTCAGGTTCACCGTCAAAGTCAGGAATCAGTACTTCGAGCGTGGTATCGGGGTTCATGAGCCGGATGGCATCAATGGTCTTTTTCCAGTGGCCGGCACCTTTATCGGGCAGATCGTCCCTATCGACTGAGGTAATTACAGCATGTCTCAGTCCCAGAAGATGAATCGATTTGGCTACATTCAAGGGTTCGCTTTCATCAACCGGTAAGGGTTTTCCGCTTTGGGTGGCACAAAATTTACAACTACGGGTGCAAATATCGCCAAGGATCATCAGGGTGGCAGTCCCGGCCGACCAGCATTCTCCCATGTTCGGGCATTTGCCACTGGTACAGATGGTATTCAGGTGATGGCTTTCAACAATCTGTTTAATTTCCTTGTAATTGGTCCCTTTGGGAAGTTTTATTTTCAGCCAGGCCGGCTTACGCAGGTATTCTTGGTTCATGTTGTTGATTTTCGACCTTCAAAAGTAAAGAATTCTTGTCACTTCATACCATGACTTATCTCTCTTGCAGAATTGTCGCTGCAGTTGATAAAAAGAAATTACCGCTAAAGCTAAGTTATCATCCTGCCGAAGTGAAAATTTTCTTATTTTCATTCCCTTTAAAAATCTAACCTAATGCAGGCATAATTCAATGGATACAGCCAATCTTCAGCAACATGTTTTAACGCTTCACGAAGCCTTGGAAAAGGCTGTTTGGGAAGAAAAAATCGAAGCAATGTTTCAACAACAGATGCAAACATGGCCATTGGCCCGGGACCACTATCAGCAATTTCAACAGGTCAAGAAAAGAACATTGAATTTTGAAGATTTCAGGATCGACCTGCAATACAACCCTGCCCGGGAGCGTTCGACCTGTGCCGATCTTCAACCCAAAACCATCGAAAAGCGGCCTTGTTTTTTATGCCTTTCCAATTTGCCCGCTGAACAAAAAGGCTTCATCATTTTAAAGAAATACCTGTTGCTCATCAATCCCTATCCTATTTTCGACCGGCATTTAACTATTTCGGCCTTACAGCATCAGGTGCAAAACATCCAGGGAAGGATCATCGACATGCTGACCCTGGCCAAGGACTTACAGGCTTATACCATTTTTTACAATGGTCCTCGTTGCGGCGCATCGGCTCCCGATCATTTTCATTTTCAGGCGGTCAATAAGCATGTAATGCCCATCGATACTGAATTTGAATATTTGAAAAAATTCAAGAGCAAATTGTTGGTGAACGAAGACGAAATTGAAATTTTCCAGTTTAAACACTACCTGCGGAAAACCATTGTTTTTGAATCAGAATATCGCGAGCCCATTGATTTTTTCTTCACCAAAGTATACCAGCAACTGCCGGTTGATGAAACATCCAACGAACCCATGATGAACCTCCTGGCCAGCTATCAGCAGGGGAAATACCGTTTGACACTTTTTTTGCGAAACAAACAACGGCCTTCGTGTTTTTATCGCGAAGAACCCGATCGGATCATGGTGAGCCCTGCCAGTGTCGAAATGGGTGGTTTGGTGGTTGTACCCCGAGAAACAGACTACCATAAAATCACCAAAGACGACTTGCAGGAAATATACAACGAAACCAGTCTTAATCTGAATATCAACGACATTCTCAACATTTAGGCCGCATGCAACTGTCCCGGGAACCCATAATTTCGGTAGGTATTGTTCGCAAAGCCATGATCACTTTTCAGCTGAAAGGCAGGTTTTATTGCCGGCAACAACTGGTGGAAGCCGGAACATACGTGGCGCGATGCTCGAATCATAAAATTCAAACCGATTTTGCCCTTGCCGATACCCTGGAACTGGTGCCAGCCGATGAGCTGGCTACTTTTGTGTTGCAACAGGTGAAAATTGGAATCGACTTTCATTGGGAACAGGAAGAAGCCCAGGAATTTGAGGGGATTTTGAAACTTCAGCCCGAACAAGGCGAAGTGAGGGCCGTGAACCGCATCCCGCTCGAAAAATACCTGAAAAGTGTAATTGCCAGCGAGATGAGTGCCATGAACGATCTCAACCTGCTGAAAGCACACGCCATTGTTTCGCGTAGCTGGCTCATGGCGCAGTTATTCAAAAATCAAGGATATGAACCTGCCACTGAGCCACAAAGCACTCCTGATGAAATCATTAAATGGTACGACCGCGAAGACCACAGCAGCTTTGATGTTTGTGCCGATGATCATTGCCAACGCTATCAGGGCATCAGCAAAATTATTTCAAAACAAGCCGAAGCAGCCGTGCTGACAACAAGGGGCCAATTTTTGCTGTACGAAGGAAAGATTTGCGACGCCCGTTTCTCAAAATGTTGCGGTGGCATCACCGAAGCTTTTGAAACAACATGGCAGGCTATAAAAGTTCCCTATCTGACCCCGGTGATCGATGCTCCAGTCAACAATGACCTTAGTAAGTATATGGCCAACGATGATTGGTTTACCACTTCACCCGAGGCCTACTGCAATACCAGCGACCCGGAAGTATTGAACCAGGTACTGATAGATTTTGACCGTAGTACCACCAATTTTTTCCGATGGAAAGTAGATTTGCCAGGCCCTTATTTAAGCGAGCTGTTGCAACGCAAATCGGGTATCGATTTTGGGGAAATCATCGATTTGCGTCCCATAGAACGGGGTCAGTCGGGCAGAATATCCCGCCTTCAAATTGCAGGAACCAAGCAAAGCATTGTTGTGGGCAAAGAATTGGAGATCAGAAAATGGCTATCGGAAAGTCACTTATACAGTTCGGCTTTTATCGTTGAGAAGCTCAGTTCAGAGAACCCTGGTTCACCTACCGGCTTTCGTTTACACGGAGCCGGCTGGGGACATGGTGTGGGCATGTGCCAGATTGGAGCAGCCGTGATGAGCCGCAAGGGTTTTCAATATACCGACATTCTGCAACATTACTTCAGGGGAGCAGTGGTGAATAAATTGTATGAAGATTAGTGTATTTCTGATTTTTAAAAGATATTTGAAGCTGATTTCATAAAATGAAGCAAAACCAATGGTCGAATCCTTAGCATCAATATTGAAACCACTGACTTAACAGACAACACATGAAACGAATACTGGTTACCGGAGGCGCTGGGTTTGTAGGTTCTCACCTGTGCGAACGACTGCTTGGCGAAGGAAACGAAGTTGTTTGTCTCGACAATTACTTCAGCGGATCAAAAAGCAAGATTGTCCACCTCATCGGGCATCCTTACTTTGAAGTCGTCAGGCACGACATCATCATGCCTTACTACATCGAAGCCGATGAAATTTACAACCTCGCCTGCCCTGCCTCACCCGTTCATTACCAGTCGAACCCTATTAAAACCATCAAAACTTCGGTGATGGGCTCCGTGAACATGCTGGGACTGGCCAAGCGCAACAGGGCCAAAATCCTTCAGGCATCGACCAGCGAGGTGTATGGCGATCCTTCGGTACATCCCCAACAGGAAGCTTACTGGGGCAATGTGAACCCCATTGGCGAACGCTCGTGTTACGACGAAGGGAAACGTTGTGCCGAATCCCTTTTCATGAATTACCACCTTCAAAACCAGGTTAGGATCAAAATCATCAGAATATTTAATACTTACGGCCCCAAAATGGAAGCCAGCGATGGAAGGGTGGTCTCCAATTTCGTGGTACAAGCCCTCAAAGGTCAGGACCTTACGGTTTATGGCGATGGATCGCAGACAAGGAGTTTTCAATACATCAGTGATTTAATTGAAGGCATGGTGCGCATGATGCAAACGGGCGACGACATTACCGGCCCCATCAACATTGGGAACCCTAAGGAAACCAGTGTTCTGGAACTGGCGCGAACCATTATCGATCTGACCGGTTCTAAATCAAAAATAGT
>JAFGVJ010000049.1 GCA_016938055.1 Prolixibacteraceae bacterium | reverse complement strand
ACCCATTTTAATTATGCCGAAAACGTGCGCCAGTCACAAACACTCATGTCCATTGAATCCTCTTACCGGACGTTGACCATTTTACCCTGGGACCACTCGTTTGCCCACACCGCCTGCTTGTATTGTTTCATGTTGTTTGGCGCCAGCATTGCCGGTCAGGAAATTGGCAAAACCGTTATGGAAACCAACCGGAACATCATCAAAAACATCAACGAGATCAAGCCCGACATCATGATGAGTGTTCCCACCATTTCGAAAGCCTTGCGCAAGAACATCGAAGGTGGAATCAGGGCCAAGGGTAAAGTAGCTGATACCCTCTTTCAATTCGGTTTGAAAGTTGCTTATGCATACAATGCCCTGGGTTTTAACAGGGGAAAAGGCTGGAGAGTAATCTTGTGGCCGGTTTATCGTTTAATGGATAAAATCCTTTTCAGTAAAATAAGGGCCAGCTTTGGCGGCAATATAAAGTTTTTTGTGGGTGGCGGTGCCCTGCTCGACATTGAGTTGCAACGTTTTTTTGCAGCCATTGGCATGCCCGTGATGCAAGGGTACGGATTGAGTGAAGCCTCCCCGGTTATTTCATCCAATGCATTGCATGCTTATAAATTTGGATCATCGGGACGGCTGGTCAAATACATGGAACTGAAAATTGTGGATGCCGATGGCAAAGAACTTCCCCTGGGGGTCAAAGGTGAAATCATCATCAAGGGAGGGAACGTGATGAAGGGTTACTGGAAGAACGAAAAAGCCACCGCCGAAACCATCAAAGACGGGTGGTTGTATACCGGCGACATGGGCTACATGGACAAAGACGGTTTCCTGTTTGTGCTGGGGCGTTTTAAAAGCCTGCTCATTTCCAGCGATGGCGAAAAGTACAGCCCCGAAGGCATTGAAGAGGCCCTGGTTGACCAATCGCCTTTCATTGACCAATGCATGTTGTACAATAACCAGAGTCCTTACACCAGTGCCATGATTGTACCTTCGGTGCAGGCCATTCACCTTGAATTGAAAAAGAAAGGCCTGGAGCCCAAATCACCCGAAGGGATTGATGCCGCTATTCAAATGATTCAACAAGAAGTGAATGCATACCGAAAGGGTGGAAAATTTGAGGGCATGTTCCCCGAACGCTGGTTGCCTGCAACTTTTGTGATTCTGCATGAATCGTTCAATGAACAGAACAAATTGCTCAATTCAACCTTGAAAATTGTGCGTGGAAAAATTGTTGAATACTTTGCCCCTCAGTTGGAATTCCTTTATCGTGTTGAAGCTAAAAATGCCTTGAACAAAGTAAATCGAGAAGCGATGGCCAAATGGAACGCGGACAAATAGATTTTCACTAACTTGAATGCATTATTTCAAAAAATTCGCCATTGAAACGAACATGTTGCAATCAGCACAAACAACAATGAGAATAATTTGTACAACATGTGAGTTCCATCCGACCTTTAAAAAACAAATTATTTACGGATGAAAAGAATTATTTGGGTGATCGGGTTCCTTTGTTTGCTGGCCGGGGCATATCTTTTGGGTCCCCGGTTCAGCAAACCCGACTACAAAGGATTCCGGGCCAACAGGGAATATACCATTGCGAATGTGGAGCAGCTACTTTCGCAAAACGAAGCAACTGTAGGCGTAAGGCCCGATAACGAAGCACGCATTGTTTGGGCCAACGATTCAACTCGTGAAAAAACACCGCTGGTGATCCTTTATTTGCATGGATTCAGCGCCAGTTGGTACGAGGGATATCCCACGCACATCAACCTGGCAAAAGCGCTGCATGCCAACTTGTTCCTGAGCAGGTTGCATGCACATGGTTTGAATCATCCCGATGCCTTTGCATCGATGTACCCCGATTCACTTTACTTTTCGGCATTGGAAGCCTTGGCCATGGCCAGGGTGTTGGGCGATAAAGTGATAGTGATGGGAACTTCAACCGGCGGAACCCTGGCACTCAAGATGGCTGCCGATTATCCCGAACTGGTACATGCCGTGGTGTTGTTGTCACCCAACATCGAAATCAATAACCCGGCTGCTCACTTATTGCAGGGCCCCTGGGGCCTCCAGATTGCCAGAGCTACCGGTGGTGGCGGAAAGTACCGGCAGCTGGGGCCTGCCATTCAGATTGAACATGACTACTGGTACCGCAAATACCGTTGGGAAGCCGTGGTTTTTTTGCAACAACTCATTCAAACCACGATGAAGCAGTCAACTTTTCAAAATGTAACACAAGCACTTTTTTTGGGATATTACTACCGCGATGAAGAGCATCAGGACCAGGTGGTGAAAGTGAGCGCCATGCTCGAAATGTTCAGGGAGCTTTCGACCCCCGATTCCTTGAAAGTAGCCGTGGCTTTTCCCAATGCCAACCAACACGTCATTGGCAATGGCGACTTGTCGGGTTGTGCACCCGAGGTAGAAAATGCCATCCTTGATTTTGTAGAAACTAAACGAATCATTCATGAATTTTAATTTATCCAAAAGTAAATTGTTAGTGGTTGACGATGACCCATTTGTAATTGAATTTGTGACCAATGTGCTCATCGATTATCAGTACGATATCATGGCTGCTTACGATGGGGAAGCTGCCATCAGGATTGTGGAAAAAGAACATCCAGACCTGATCATTATGGATTGGGAAATGCCCCGGAAAAACGGGATTGAAACCATCAGGCACCTGAAAAGCAAACCCGAAATCAGTGACATTCCTGTTATCATGATTACAGGGAGGATGAATACCAAGCACGATCTGAAAGCGGCCTTCGATGCGGGAGCCATCGATTTTATCCACAAACCCATTGAACCCATTGAGTTGATTGCCCGAACCAATTCCATGTTGTTGCTTTACAAATATTACAAGGAATCCATCAGGAACAAGGACTGGGAACTGACCCTTTTATCCAATTCGGTTCATCACAACGAAAAGATAATGAACCAAATGACCGAGATGTGCAACAAGTTGGAAGATGCTGTTCAGGTTGTTGATGTTGAAAAGTACCGCAAGATTAGAAGCAAAATCAAACAACTGGGCAGCAACCTGAATAACAATACCTGGGAGCATTTCCAGCTATATTTTAAAAATGTTTATCCCAATTTTATTGATCATCTGTTAAATGATTTTCCCAAACTGACTCCCGAAGAAATCAAACTTTGCCATTTTTTACGCATGAACATGAGTACAAAAGAAATAGCATCGATTACCAATAAGGAAATCCATAGCATCGACATTGCAAGATACCGGCTGAGAAAAAAACTGAACCTTGAGCGTGACGTGAAGTTCAACGAGTTTCTCCAACAATACTAGCCTGTCATTTGGACGTAAAAAATAAACTTTAGGCCCTGATTTCGGGCGGGCTTTATTATATTCGCACAAATTTTTTAACAATGATCGACCACATCAATCAACACCTTACCATTCTGGAAGAAGACAAAGCTTCGGCCATCAAGCAAAACGAAGCTGAATTCATATACCATTTCATCAAAGAAAAAAACATCAAAAAAACCCTGGAAATTGGGTTTGCCTTTGCCCGCTCTGCTTCACACATCATGGCTGCAACCGGCTCAAAACACATTGTGATGGATCCCTTTCAGGAAAACTATGGAAGTCTGGGCTTGAAGAATATCGAACGCATGGGCTTTGCCGGTTTACTGGAATATCACAACGATTTTTCCCACAATGTACTTCCCGCATTGCACCGCGAAAAACAACAATTTGAATTTGTATTTATCGATGGTGACCACAAATACGACGGCATTTTTGTAGACTTTTACTATGCCGATTTATTGCTCGAAGAAGGCGGTTTTCTGCTGTTTCACGACACTTGGATGCGCAGTACCCAGCTGGTGCTTTCGTTTATCAGAAAAAACCGGAAAGATTACCGTTTTATTTCCACGCCATTGCGAAACCTCTGCCTGGTTCAGAAAGTGGGAAAAGATCAGCGGAACGGTATGCATTTCAGGGAGTTCTACAACCTGAAGCGACTGTTTGTGCACAACATTATCATGTGGCTAAGCACTGGGAAAAACACTCCCCTTAAAAAGTTGGTTTTCAAACTGAAGGAGAAGGTCAAATAAATTGAATCATTCGCGGCTCATCACCAATTCAATCAGTTTCTTCAAGTCAATTAATTTTATCAGGAAGGCCGAAAGTGTTGAGGCCACCAGCATTGTCAAGAATCCAATTACTTGATTGTCAATTTGTCTGCTTAGTTTTCCAATCAGCAGCAACAGCATGGTATAAATAATGATTCGGATAATAATGCCCCACCTTGTTTTAAGTTTGAAAATTTTAATGGCAATCAATACCTGCGCTAAGGCTGTAATGGTTTGTGTCGAAAGGCTTACAATGGCAGCACCGGCTGCTTGATAATCGGGGATGAGGATGAGGTTCAGGGTGATGTTGATGATCATCCCTGCACCAGCCATGATGTTCAATTCCCTGATGCTCCCGTTGGCCGTTAGCAAAGTACCAAATATATAGGTTGTGGTGATGGGGATGAAGCCAAACATGAGGGTGGCAAAAATGGGCGCCGAGGCCTGAACATGGTCATATTGCATCCACTCCATGATTTCAAATCGGTAAAAATAGGAGGCCAGCGATATGGTTAATGAGATGAAAATGATGAGCGTAAATGCAAAACTAACCATCTCGCCCACTTTTTGTTTCAACTTGATCATCCGCGAAAAGATGGGCAGCAACATGCCGGCAAACAGAACGCCAAACATCGAAGCGGCATCGAGTAAGCGAAAGCCATGGGCGTAAATGCTCACCTGATGAAATCCTACGTTGCCCGGCAAAAGACGTTCTATCAGCACGGTATCAAAGCGGTTGTAAAAAGCCATCAGCAAAATCAAAATGGCATAGGGATAGGTTTTTTTCAAAAATACCAGGCTGAAATTCCAGTTAAAGCGGATGCTGATTTTCCCTGCTTTCTTCAGCACGATCAGGAAAATGACGATGGCCGAAAGCAGGTACGACAAGGTTTGGATATACACAAACCATTCTATTTTGAATACCCCACCTGCAATGTTGGTGTAAAGCAGTGCCCCGCACAGAACGATCATCAATACCCGGTCCAGCACCGAAACCAGGCTGTCGAGTGTAAACAGGTGCAAGGCAGTAAGGTTCGACCGCAAATACATAATGAACTGCAGGAAGAACTGGTTGAAAATGAGGAAGAACAACAGGTGAAATTGTACCTTGTTGTAGCCAACAACTCCCGCCCAAACAAGTACGATTACGGCATAAACTATGGACAGTCCCATTTTCAGCCCGATGATGTTCCCCAAATGTTTGGGAAGTAAATGGTGATTTCGGGCAATGTTCCGGTTGTTGTAATTGGTAATGCCCAGGTCGAGCAGGATATTCAGCGTAAGCGAAAGGGAATACAAGGAATAATACAGGCCATAATCGTCGCCTGTCACAATTTGTACGGCACGGTCAATTCCGAGTAACCAAAATGGCTTCACCAAAATGTTTACAGCCAGTAACAAAATCAGATTGGTAAAAAACTTTCGCTTCAAGATCCCAGATGCATTTTTTCGTGATCGTAAAGTAACCATGTTTTTAGATCATTTCCAATGCTATTCTTCAAATCGTGAAGCGTCACTTACTTTTGTGAAAGGTTTTGATTCATGTTGAAAGGCTTTCTCATTTAATTTTCTTTATTTTGATTGAACCGAAAATTCGAGATTTTGAGAATTGCCGTAAACACACAGCATTTGCTTGGCGACAAGCTGGAAGGAATTGGCTGGTTTGCCCACGAAACCCTTAGCCGCTTGGTGCGCCGTCATCCCGAGCATGAGTTCCTGTTCATTTTCGACAGGCAATGGTCACCTTCGTTCATATATGGTTCCAATGTAATTCCGGTGAAAACGATGCTGCCATCGCGGCATCCCTTGTTGTGGATTTGGCACTACGAAGTGGAAATCCCGCTCATCCTCCGCAAATATCAGCCCGAGCTCTTTTTTTCACCCGATGGTTGGATGTCACTCATGACCAAAATACCCACCATTGATGTAATTCACGACATTAATTTTATGCACCGGCCCAAAGATTTGCCCTGGCTGGTGCGCCAGTACTGTCGGTTCTTTTTTCCACGTTTTGCCCGTAAGGCCAAGCAAATCATTACGGTTTCGAATTTTAGCCGGAACGATCTGGCAGAAACCCTGCATGTTCCCCATGATAAAATCAAAGTGGTTTACAATGGCTGCAATCCTGCTTATGTGCCTTTGCCGGTTGAAGTCAGGAACGAAGTGCGCAACCGTTTTACCGGTGGCAGCCCGTACTTCATTTTCATCGGAGCCCGTATTCCCCGAAAAAACATTCAGGGTTTGTTGGACGCTTTCGAACAATTCAAAGCTACTGACGAACATGATTATAAAATGCTCTTTGTGGGAGAACCCATGTGGAGCGACACCCAAATGGCCGAACAACTGGAACAAATGCGCTATAAAACCGAGGTGGTTTTTACAGGGCGTCTCTCTACCGAAGCTTTGCAAATGGTACTGGCCAGTGCCGATGCCTTGACCCTGGTGTCGTTTTTTGAAGGTTTTGGTGTGCCGCTCATCGAAGCCATGTATTGCGATGTGCCGGTTATTTGCTCCAACCGTACAGCTTTGCCCGAAGTAGCTGGCGATGCAGCCTTGATGGTTGATCCTTCGTCGGTGACCGAAATTGCCAATGCCATGCAGCAGATAGCCCGATATCCTGAATTGCGCAAAAGCCTGATCATGAAAGGCCGTGTACAACGCAAAAAATTCGATTGGGACCAAACTGCCGATCAACTTTGGGAAAAAATTGAGCAAACTGCCCAAGCATTGAGAACAACATGAAAAATCAATTGGCTCCCTTCTTGAAAGCCGGATGTTTGGAGGCTGGTTGCGACGAGGCTGGCCGTGGTTGCCTGGCCGGGCCTGTGGTGGCGGCTGCGGTGATATTACCTCCCGATTTTACTCATCCGAAATTGAATGACTCAAAACAGGTGAACGAAAAAAACCGTTTGCTTCTTCGGCCAATCATCGAAGAAGCTGCCATTGCCTGGGGAATTGGCATGGTCAGTAATCAGGAAATCGACCAGATCAACATCCTGAATGCCTCCTTTCTGGCCATGCACCGTGCCCTCGATCAACTGAAAGTGCAACCCGAACACCTCATCATCGACGGGAACCGATTCAAAAAATACCGCACGCTTCCGCACCAGTGCATTGTGAAAGGCGATGGCAAATTCACTTCCATTGCTGCCGCTTCGGTATTGGCAAAAACTTATCGCGATGATTTTATGCTGAGAATTGCCGCCGACTATCCCGAATATGCCTGGGATAAAAACAAAGGTTATCCCACCATGGCTCATCGTGAAGCTATCATGGCCCATGGTCAAACACCCTGGCACCGGCTTTCGTTTCGCTTATTATCTACCCAGTTGAGTTTCGATTTTTAGCATTGCCATTTGGATGTGAAATGTTTCGCAGCATTTGATGTTGCCTGAGTGTAACGCGAATGGTTTTTTGCATACCAATTGGTTTCAGAATTTTAACGGCTCAGTTGAATAGGGCCCTAAAGACTAACACGATGAAAAAAAATACCTTTTTCAGGTCTCCGCTTTTTTGGGGTGGCCTTATCATCCTGGCACTGACCAGCTCGGTCTTTCTCTATTTCAATTTCGAAAAGGCCAATCCCATGGTCAATCTTCAAATAGCAATGAACAGGGACAAAGCCCTTGCCCGGGCCTCCGAACTGGCAAAGCAATTCCAGTTAGGACCGGCCAATTATCAGCAAGCTGCAAGTTTCGAAAACGATAGTCGGTTTCAAAATTATACCGAGCTTGAAGGCGGTGGTTTGGAAGTGTTCAATCAGGTTCTGGCCAAGGGAATTTATGCATCGTACCAATGGGAAGTCAGGCATTTTAAAGAGAAAGAAGTGAACGAGGTCACTTTCTATTTTACCCCGTCGGGAGCTTTGTACGGTTTTACCGAAACCCTTTCAGATACCCTTTCGGGCAACGAACTTACCGCTGATTCAGCCTTGCAATTGGCAAGTGT
>JAFGVJ010000319.1 GCA_016938055.1 Prolixibacteraceae bacterium | reverse complement strand
GTAACCTTCACCAATTTTCAGTTGTTCAACAACAACATGGATGTGAACACCGAGGGCTCTCCCCTGGTGCAATCCATTGTTTGTACCGATCGCATTGAATTGAAACACAATCAGTCGAGCTTCAGCGTAGAATATTCGGCCATGAATTTTCTCGATGAATCGAAAACCCAATATGCCTATTTTCTGGAAAATTTCGACAATAACTGGAACTATGTGGGGACCCAACGTAAGGCCAGTTATACCAACCTGAAACCGGGGAATTACATTCTGAGGGTAAAGGCAGCCATGTGGAATGGTAACTGGGACAACGATGAAACAGTGATGCACATCAGCATTAAACCGCCCTGGTGGCAAACCAATTATGCTTATATCATTTATTTAATTGTATTTACCATGGGTACCTTTTTGGTGAGCCGTGGGGTCATCAGGGTGAACAGTTTCCGGAACGAACTGAAAGTTGAAAAGGCTGTGAACGAAGTAAAACTTCAGTTTTTCACCAACATTTCACACGAAATCCGTACCCCGCTCACCCTGATTTTGGGCCCCATTGAAGATGTGTTGAATGACCGTCGGTTCCCCGATGAGTTCCGGTCTACCTTAATGCTGATGCAAAAAAACGGGAAACGCATGCTCCACCTCCTGAACCAGTTGCTCGATTTTCGAAAGGTACAGAACAAAAAAATGGTGTTGAATTTGAGTCCCGTCAACCTTGTGGATTTTACCCGCAACATCTTCGATAATTTTACCCCGCTGGCTCATCATCAGCAAATCGATTTCAATTTCAAAGTGAATGCCACACCCGAGGATGTGTGGGTTGACCCGCATCGCATCGATTCAGTCATTTTCAACATCCTATCCAATGCCTTCAAGTTTACCCCCGGAGGTAAAAGCATTACGGTAAGTATTGATCAACAATTGAAATTGAACGAAGTTTATGTTCGGGTATCTGACAGCGGACCGGGCATAAAAAGCAAGGACATTCCGCTGGTATTCAATCGTTATTCCATTTTAAGCGGTGAGAGCGGTTCAAAAAACGGAACCGGTATTGGTCTGAACCTTTCCAATGAACTGGTGAAAATGCACGGGGGTGAAATCAGGGTCGAAAGTCAGCCCGATAAGGGATGTACCTTTACCATTGTTCTGAAAGCCGGAACAGCCCACCTCACCGGGCAGGCAAACATTGTGATGGGAACAAAAGTTCAGGATGAGTTCAAATTGCAACATCGGTACAGCGATATGCTTACAGATTTTGCCCCAGTCCTGACCGATGAGATGGAACATGTTGTAAAGGGTGAGAAAAAAACCATCCTGGTGGTCGAAGACCATGAACAGATTCTGAACTATGTGTCCGATTCCTTGTCCGATGAATTTTGCATTCTCAAAGCGCTGGACGGAGAACAAGGTTTGTCGGTAGCCGCCAATTATCACCCCGATCTGATCATTTCTGACATCATGATGCCGGTAATGGATGGTATCGAAATGACCCGGCACTTAAAGGACAATTTCGATACCTGTCACATTCCCGTGATCCTGCTAACGGCCAGGTCGGGCATCGATGACCAGATACTGGGCATTGAATCAGGGGCCGAAGCTTATGTCCTAAAACCATTTAACATGGCCTTGCTGCGTTCAATGATTTTTAATATTATGGAGCAGCGCAGGCTCATCATGAAAAAATTTGCCCATGGCCCAAGCATCGAAGTGGCTGATTTGAAAATCAATTCCCGGAACAAGGATTTCATTGACCGGATCATCCGCTATATCGAAGAGAACTACAACAAGCCCGAATTAACCATCAGTCAGTTGGTTGAAATGTCGAGCGTGAGCCGGACAGTATTCTACAATAAGGTGAAAAGTCTGACCGGTTTAAGTCCCATAGAACTGATGCGACAGGTGAAAATGAAAATAGCCGCCCAAATGTTGCTGAACGGTTACAATGTGAACGAAGCTGCCTATAGCATAGGCTTTAACGACAGCCGTTATTTCAGCAAGCAGTTCAAGGAGCTCTTTGGTGATTCTCCCAGCCAATACAAAAAGAAGAACATGAGCGACGAAGCGGTGTTCAATTGATTTGATTGGATAAACGTCTGTGTAAAAGCTCTTCAAATAAAATCGTACTTTTTTCAAAAAAAAATGTGCGCGTTGTTTTATTCTTCCTGAAAATTAGTACTTTTGCCAACCGTTTCTAGGAGTAATACGCCCAATTTCAAACAAAAGGGAATGTTATTCTTTTGAAAACAAGTTGATTATAATTCAAGTTTGAAGCAAATAATTTAAATTTTTAACAGAAGTATAATGCCAACAATTCAACAGTTAGTTAGAAAAGGAAGACAAGTAATCGAGGAAAAAAGCAAATCGAGAGCCTTGGATTCCTGCCCGCAACGAAGAGGCGTTTGTGTACGTGTTTATACTACCACGCCCAAGAAACCGAACTCAGCCATGCGTAAAGTAGCCAGGGTAAGGTTGACTAACCTGAAAGAGGTGAATGCTTACATTCCGGGCGAAGGCCACAACTTGCAGGAGCACTCCATCGTATTGGTGCGTGGTGGTCGTGTAAAAGACTTACCGGGTGTACGTTACCACATCGTTCGCGGTGCATTGGATACAGCTGGTGTTGAAGGACGCACCCAGCGCCGTTCAAAATACGGTACCAAACGTCCTAAAGCAAAGAAATAGTGTTGAAATGGTTATTTAAAGTGGTGGTTTGGTTGAGTAAATGATTCCGTCAACCGACGGATGAACTGAAGATTACTTAAGCAGCCGATTTGAATGACACTAACTTTAAGAAAATGAGGAAGTCAAAACCAAAGAAGAGGATCATTCTGCCCGATCCTAAGTTCAATGATGTGTTGGTTACACGATTTGTCAACGACATGATGGTCGATGGCAAAAAAACAACCGCTTATGCAGTGTTTTATGATGCCATGGAAACCGTGGCACAAAAAATGAAAAACACCGAACTTTCCCCGCTTGAAATCTGGAAAAAAGCCCTTGAAAATGTGACCCCTCAGGTCGAAGTAAAAAGCCGCCGTGTTGGTGGTGCTACCTTCCAGGTACCTATGGAAATTCGTCAGGAACGTAAAATCTCCATCTCTATTAAGAACATGATCTTGTACGCACGCAAACGTGCCGGGCGTTCAATGAGTGAAAAGCTGGCTGCTGAAATACAGGCTGCTTTTAACGAAGAAGGAGGCGCAGTAAAACGGAAGGAAGAAATTCACCGTATGGCTGATGCTAACCGTGCATTTGCCCATTTCCGTTTCTAATCTGTTTATTTTTAGTTGATTTGGTTAATATTTAGTTGATTTAGTATAAGATTGGTTAATTAATAAAATGGCAAAAAGAGATTTACAATATACCAGAAACATCGGGATCATGGCGCACATCGACGCCGGGAAGACGACAACAACCGAGCGGATTCTTTACTTTACCGGATTAACACACCGGATTGGTGAAGTTCACGACGGTGCTGCTACCATGGACTGGATGGAACAGGAACAAGAACGCGGTATTACCATTACTTCAGCAGCAACCACTACTCAATGGAACTACAACAACGAAGAGTTCAAGATCAACATCATTGATACTCCCGGACACGTTGATTTTACCGTTGAAGTGGAACGTTCACTGAGGATTCTTGATGGTGCCGTTGCCCTCTTTTGTGCAGTAGGCGGCGTTGAAGCCCAATCGGAAACCGTATGGCGTCAGGCCGAAAAGTATGGTGTACCCCGCATCGGTTTTGTGAATAAAATGGACCGTTCAGGTGCCGATTTCTTCAATGTTGTTTCAGAAGTAAAAGAAAAATTAGGTGCCAACCCCATGCCACTTCAGATCCCTATTGGTGCTGAAGAAAAATTCAGGGGTGTTGTGGACCTCATTGAAATGCGTGCCATTGTATGGCCCGATAACGTGACTGAGATTGGTCAATTCGAATTTGTTGACATACCGGCCGATTTGACCGAAACTGTCAACGAGTGGCGTGAAAAATTAATGGAAGCTTGTGCCGAGCACGACGAAGCATTGATGGAACGCTATTTCGAAGATCCCGATAGCATTACTGTGGAGGAAATGAAAGCGGTGGTGCGCAAAGCAACCATTGCCGGTACCATTATTCCCATGTTCTGCGGTTCATCTTTCAAGAACAAAGGTGTTCAACGGATGCTCGATGCCGTATGTGCTTACCTCTCGAGCCCGCTCGACAAAGGCGAACTGGTAGGTCGTGACATTGACGATGAAGAAGAAATTATTACCCGTAAAGCCGATGCCGATGAACCTACTTCAGCGCTGGCCTTCAAAATTGCCACTGACCCCTATGTAGGTCGTCTTACTTTTATCAGGGTATACTCAGGTAAACTCGAAAGCGGTGGAACCTATTACAATCCCCGCACCCGCAAAAAAGAGCGGATTTCGCGGATTTATCAAATGCACTCCAACAAACAACAGCCACGTGATGTGATCGAAGCAGGTGACATTTGTGCCGTTGTAGGTTTGAAAGACGTTCGTACCGGTGATACCCTCTGTGACATCGACAAACCCATCGTGATGGAATCCATGTCGTTCCCGGAGCCCGTTATTGGTATCGCCGTAGAACCTAAAACCCAAAAAGACCTCGATAAGCTGGGCATGGGCCTTGCCAAACTGGCTGAGGAAGATCCCACTTTCCGTGTGAATACTGACCAGGAAACTGGTCAAACCGTGATCCGCGGTATGGGTGAGCTTCACCTCGAAATCATCATCGACCGCCTCAAAAGAGAATTCAAAGTAGAATGTAACCAGGGTAAACCTCAGGTTGCCTACAAAGAAGCCATCAAAGGTTCGGTTGAACTCCGCGAAGTGTTCAAGAAACAAACCGGTGGTCGCGGTAAATTTGCCGATATCATTGTACGTGTTGAAGCCGCCGAAGAAGGCAAAGTTGGACTCGAGTTCATCGATGCTGTAAAAGGAGGTAACATCCCGCGTGAATACATCCCACCGGTAGAGAAAGGTTTTAAGAGTGCCATGTCCAACGGACCATTAGCCGGTTTCCCGGTTGAAGCACTGAAAGTAACCCTTCTCGATGGTTCATACCATGCCGTTGACTCCGACCAGTTGTCGTTCGAAATCTGTGCCAAGCAGGCATTCAAAAGTGCAGCTTCAAAAGCCAAGCCTACCTTGCTGGAACCCATTATGAAATTGGAGATTACTACTCCCGATGAATACATGGGTGACATCATTTCGGACTTGAACCGCCGCAGAGGCCAGGTTGATGGAATGGAATCCAAAGCCGGAGCACGGGTCATTAAAGCCCATGTACCACT
>JAFGVJ010000318.1 GCA_016938055.1 Prolixibacteraceae bacterium | reverse complement strand
TTCAGAAAACCGGTGTCGTGCCACTTGTTTCCTATCCGGATCACCACCTACCAAAACCACGATGCCGTGAACTATCAAGAGCTCGACATTTGTAAACCCGGCAGGACCTGTGGAAGTGTCCACCAATTACCGCTTTACCAGTTTCTCCGTGAACCATTGATCAGAAAGTATGGACATCAATGGTACAAGGAACTGGAAATTGCCGCCGAATATGTCAAAAATTTCAAAAGATGATATCCGGGTTCTTTTTCGGTTAGAGCTTACCAAATGGTTGATATTTAGAAAGACAATGGCTGAAAGAGCTTTTAGCGATTTATTTATTCATCCGAAATTGTACCTTTGTTCGGTGATTTAATAAAAGGGGCTCATGAGATTGATGACTTTCGTTGTTGTATGCTGGCTGATGTCGGGATTGGCCATGGCACAAATTCCAACCTACCATTTGAATCCTGCCAAAAAATTAACACAATACAACCTTGATCACTGGACAACCGAAGACGGTTTGCCCACCAATTCCTTACTACACATTCATCAGGATCAAAAAGGCTATTTGTGGATTACCGGCTATTCGGGTCTGATTCGTTTCGACGGGGTCAAGTTTACCCTTTTTAACAATGCCAATACCGAGGTTTTCAACAGCAACGTGATCAGGAACATTGCTGAAGACAGCCAGGGCCGATTGTGGCTAAGCACACAGGGGAACGGGCTCGTGTCTATTTTAGGCAATGACTACAAAACCTATGGGGCTGACCTGAACATGCTGCACTTGTACCGTGGAATACTGGTGGATGATCAGGACCGGGTATGGGCTGCTTCACCGGAATCAGGTTGGTTTTACCTCGAAAATGGAAAATTCAACTTTCTGGAATATTCTAGCCCCCTGAACAACATTGAAGTACGTGCCATTGCCCAGGGGCATAACGGAACCATTTGGTTTGCCACCCTTGGCGACGGTCTTTTTCGTTATCAAAACGGAACGCTAACCAACTACCATTTGGCTGACGGATTGATTGATGAATGGCTTTATTCCTTGTTTGTCGATGAAAGTGACCTGCTCTGGATAGGAAGCAGCGAGGGCGTTTGTACCTTCAACGGAAAACAATTTCAACGTGTGTTGCCACAAATTGAAAACACGGTGAACCGCATTTTGAAAGATCGTTTTGGTGACCTCTGGCTGGGTACCACCGAAGGGCTTTACCGAAAGAAAAACAATACCCATGAACTGGAACACCTGAGCGCCGACAATGGATTGCCGGGTAATTTCATTATCGATTTTCTCTTTGATGCTGAAGGTACCATGTGGATGACCAAATACAAAGGTGGCCTTACCAGCATGAAAGATGGAAAGTTTACCAACTATACCTACAAGGGAGGCCTGCCCAACGATGTAGTCAACACCATCTGTGAACTCAACGAGCATACATTTTTGGTGGGTTTCGATAATGGTGAAATGGTGAAAATTAACCAGGGGGAAATTGAGCCCTTTACCATCCGCAGCAATTTTGAAGGAACACGCATTCGCCATGTAATGAAAGATTCCAGGCAAAATCTATGGCTTAGCACCTATGCAGGTTTGTTGATGATTCATTCCGAAGGAACAGAACATTGGATCCGTTCCGATGAGGAATTCAACAATACTAAGGCCCGCCTAACTTTCGAAGATTCCAGGGGCAACATTTGGGTAGGTACGCGCAACAGCGGAGTCTTTAAAATCACCCCTCAAAAGCAGTTCAAACAGTTCGATGTCAATGCCGGCCTTACTTCCAACCTGATCCTTTCCATTGAGGAAGACCGCGAAGGCAACATATGGGTAGGAACCAGTGAGGGTTTGAACGGTTTAAACAGCATTTCACCTTCCGATATTGTTACTGCATACTCTCCCGAAGATGGTTTTAACAGCGACATTGTTTTCAACATCACCACCGATGACGAAGGCATTGTATGGTTTTCTACCATTACAGGGTTATGGGCATATCGCGATTTTCATTTCTACAACATTACCACCAAAAACGGCTTGTATGACAATTCGGTGTTCGACCTGATTGCCGATGATCACGGTTTTTATTGGTTGCCTTATGCCAGTGGTATTATGCGTGTAAACCGCGATGAGCTCATCCGGTGCATCCATCAGGAAATCACCCTCTTTGAAGTGAGAAATTATAACAAACACGATGGGATGCCCACTTCGGAATGCAATCCAACCTCCCAGGCGATCAGGGGAGTCGATGGACGTTTGTATTTTGCAACGCTCGAAGGCCTGGCCATTCTCGATCCAGGGATAGCCATCATCAACAATTATATTCCCCCTGTTTATGTCGAGAAATTGGTCGTCGATAACAAATTCATACAACTTGACAGTACCATACAGTTTAAACCCGGCAACAAGCGCTTTACATTTCATTATACAGCTTTGAGTTTGTACGAGCCCGAGAAAATACAATATGAATATCAGCTTGATGGTTTTGAAAAAGAATGGATCAGTACAAACGAACGTTCCGTTTCCTATACCAACCTGCCTCACGGAACTTACACTTTCAGGGTTCGTGCCTGTAACAACGACGGGATTTGGAACCAACAGGGTGCCTCCATCAGTTTTTTGATCCAGCCACGTTTTACGGAAACCATACTTTTCTATATTTTATTGTTAGTAGTTTCTTTTTCGGTTGTTTATGCTGTTTATGTGTGGCAAATCACACAAATGAAACGGAAGCAACAATTGCTGGAGAAAATTATCAATGACAGAACCCGCGAGGTCATTGATAAAAACAAGAAATTGGAGCAACAAAAAACAGAGATTCAACTGCAAAACGATGTGCTGGTAGCCCAGAAAATGGAAATCGAAAAGCAATCGAAAGCACTGGAACGCCAAAAAGAAGAATTGAAGGAAAGCATCCAGACCAAAGAGAAAATCTTTTCCATCATTTCGCACGATTTACGCAGTCCGCTGGGCAACATTCAGAACATGCTCAACCTGCTCATCGATAAAAACAGAAACTTTGATGCGGATAAGAAAAGCAGGATTTTGGAGAACCTGGCCGAAATTACCAAATCTACCTTCTACCTGCTCGATAACCTGCTCAACTGGTCGCGCAGCCAGCGGGGGCTCATCAGTTACGATCCGCAAATGTTTCTGGTGGCACCCATCATCGACGAAATCATTGGCTTCACCCGTCACATGGCTTCAAAGAAAAAAATTGCTGTAATATCCCGCATACATGAGTCCGATCTGGCCTTTGGCGACCTGAACATGGTGAAAACCATCTTCCGGAATTTCATCGAGAATGCCCTCAAGTTTACAGGCGAAAACGGCAAAGTGGAAATCAGCTCAGCCATCCAGGGCGAGTTGGTGGAATTTGCCATCAGTGACAGCGGCATTGGTATGACCGGCGATATGATTGATCAGCTGATCAATAGTAACGAGATCAGTACTTCCTTTGGTACCAACCGTGAAAAGGGGAGTGGCCTGGGCTTCCTGTTGTGCAAGGATTTTATCCAAAAGAACGGCGGCACCTTCCGCATCGAAAGCGA
>JAFGVJ010000317.1 GCA_016938055.1 Prolixibacteraceae bacterium | reverse complement strand
TGAAAAGCAGTTTTTCGGCTTCAGGGGCAATGCATGTATTAGCCGTTTCGGGATTGCACGTTGGTATCATTTATCTCATTCTAAAATTGTTATTAAAACCATTGTACCGAATCCGGAGGATGCTGATGGTCAATATGGTCCTCATTGTTGCAGCATTGTGGGCATACGCTTTCATCACGGGGCTTTCACCTTCGGTTTTGCGTTCCTGTACCATGTTTTCTTTTATTACGGTGGGTGAACATTTGCGGCACCGAACGAATTTTTACAACATTTTGGCAACTTCAGCCTTCTTCCTCTTGCTGGTCAATCCGAATATTCTCTACAAAGTAGGCTTTCAGCTTTCCTACGCGGCAGTGGCCAGCATTGTATTCTTTCAACCCAAAATTGCAGCTCTTTATCAGCCCAAACATAGGGTTATCAAGTGGCTATGGGACCTTACCACTGTTTCGCTGGCTGCCCAAATTGGCACATTTCCCATCAGCATTTTCTATTTTCATCAATTCCCGGTGTATTTCTGGCTCAGTAACTTTGTGGCCATTCCGGCGGCCGCTGTACTCTTGTATCTTGCATTTCTATTTTACCTGACTTTGCCGCTACCCTTTTTAATACCCATTACAGGCTGGGTCATCGGAATGCTTGTAAAAGGCTTAAACAGTGCTGTGATTTTTATCGAAAGTCTGCCCTTTTCGGTTATTACAGGACTTAATAGCAACGGAACTTCGCTAATAATTATGATACTGATTGTATTTTCATTGGGATGGCTCACGGTGAGCAAGCGTTTTGTTCCGCTCGTTACATTACTGATACTGTGCTTTGTTTTTACATCCTACTCAGCCTATCTCAACATAAAAGTCAGTCGCCAAAGTACCGTAGTATTTTACGATGCTTACAACGCTCCGTTGATCAGTTTGATTGCTGGCAAAAAGCACTATTACTATTTCGCAGGAGATTCTTTGCCTGAACGGACCAATTACCTGATACAGGGAGCATCAAGCTATTTCAGAACATCGGAAGCACAGGCGATCAACAATTTGGAAGAAGGATTTATCCGAAAACATGAAGAGTTGATTTACTTTCAATCACTGGCTATCCAAATGATCCATCCCTCCGACACTTCAAAATTAATCAAGGATGTTATTGGCTGGAATCCAAAATCCTCAAAAATATTTCTTCAACATGCGCCAATCCTTAATTATCAGATCATTGAAAATGGTAAAACAAAACCATTCCATTTAACGAGGGATCAATACAACTACAAAACTCTGAACAATAGTGCTTTGATCATCAATATTCCTTCAAAAAAATTTGAATTGAAACAGCTTTTTAAAAAAACAAAAGGAATATTTTGAGTTTAACGGGCTTTATAATTTACTTTGCTGGGAATTTTGAAAAGGTCAGATTGCGTTTAACCTCATGTTTACCTGTTCAATTGACAGGCTTTTGGATGAACCGTATAAGGATTGAATGGATATGAAAGTAGTTATAGCTGGTGCAGGTGAAGTTGGAACCCATTTAGCAAAGATGCTCAGTAAGGAAGACCACGAGATCGTGTTAATGGACGATGACAGCGATAAGCTGGAAAGAGTTGCCAATCAAATTGATATGCTTACTGTGACCGGTGCTGCCAATTCAATCATCGATTTGAAGGAAGCGGGCATTTCGAAAGCCGATTTATTTATTGCTGTAACACCCTACGAATCAAGAAATATACTGGCTTGTATCCTGGCCAAGGACTTGGGTGCAAAAAAAACCCTGGCACGCATCAACAATGCCGAATACCTGAAAAAAATACACAAACCCCGGTTTAATCAATTGGGTGTTGATGAACTAATTTATCCCGAAACATTGGCTGCCAACGAAATTGTTGCGTCAGTGAAACAACCCAGTGCAAGGGTGATGCACGAATTCTCGGGGGGCAAGCTCATCCTGGTTGGAATTAAAATCAGGAACAATGCTGAAATTGTGAACAAAAACCTCTTCGAAATTGCACATACTACCAGCGGGTTCAGGGCTGTAGCCATTACCAGGGGTGAAGAAACCATCATCCCCAAAGGCGATGATTTCATCTTGCCAGAAGACATTGTTTATTTTGTAACCACCCGAGGGGTCTTGAATTATTTGTACGAAAAAACAGGGAAAAAAATCTTTGGTGTGAAAAACATCATGTTCCTGGGCGGAAGCCGTATTGCACAAAAAACAGCTGAAAAACTGAGTGATCAGTTCAACATCAAAATCATTGAACAGAACAAGGAACGCTGCCAGCAGATTGCGGATAAATTCAGCAACATTCTGGTAATTAACAGCGACGGCCGCAACCTGGATCTTCTGAAAGAAGAAGGCATTGAAAAGATGGATGCCTTTGTGGCATTGACCGGTAATTCCGAAACCAATATCCTAACCTGCCAGCTGGCCAAAAAAATGGGGGTAAAACGTACGGTTGCCGAAATTGAAAATATTGATTTTATTGGACTTGCCGAAGAAGTTGGAATTGGTAGTATCATTAATAAAAAGCTGATTGCCGCCAGCTTCATTTATCGTTTTTCGATGAACTCTGAAATTTCAAGCCTGAAATGTTTGACAGCAACCGATGCCGAGGCAGTTGAAGTGATTGTTCATGAAGGATCAAAAGCTACTTTCAAACTGATCAAGGAACTGGGTTTCCCAGATGAAGCCCATATTGGTGGCATTGTTCGGGATGACGTCGGTTTTATTGCCACTGGTGAAACTCAAATTAAAGCAGGTGACAAAGTTTTGGTATTTGCTTTACCCAGTGCCATCAAGAAAATCGATAAATTCTTCAAAAAATAAATTTATTGATGCTCAATTTCCGGATCATATTCAGGACCCTGGGTTTCCTTTTGTGCGGCGAAAGTCTTGTTTTATTGTTCCCTCTCATTGTTTCCTTTATTTATAAGGAAGGTGACAGCCTTGCCTTCATTTATTCTACCGCAATTACCCTGTCCACCGGTTGTGCATTTATTGCCCTGACTTACAAAGCCAATAAAAAAATAGGAAAACGCGAAGGTTATGTGATTGTAAGTATCGTATGGATTTTCTTCTCGTTGTTTGGCAGTTTACCCTACATGTTCAGTGGGGCCATTCCAGCTTTCCACGATGCATTTTTCGAAACCATGTCGGGTTTTACGACTACCGGATCCTCGGTGTTGAACAACATTGAAGCGATGCCTCATGGAATTCTTTTCTGGCGGAGCCTGACCCAATGGTTGGGGGGCATGGGAATTGTGGTTCTGTCTTTGGCTGTTTTGCCGGCCTTTGGCATTGGAGGCATGTCCTTGTTTAGCGCCGAGGCTCCGGGCATTACCACTGAAAAAGTCAACCCTAAAATCAAAGATACTGCCCGGATTTTGTGGAACATCTACATGATCTTTACAGTGGCACAAACCATACTGCTTCTGTTGGGAGGCATGAGTTTGTTCGATGCCATCAATCATTCATTCACCACCATGGCAACAGGTGGATATTCGACCAAACAAGCCAGTATTGCCCACTGGAATTCAGCCTACATTGAATATGTGATCATTTTTTTTATGATCCTGGCCGGTACTAACTTTTCACTCTCCTATTTTGCCCTCACCGGTTCGCCGAAGAAAATGTTTCGGAACGAAGAGTTCAAATACTATCTTTTGCTAATTCTTGCTATTTCGATACTGATTGCCATTGGCCTGGCAATTTCAAGCAACTTGGGAATTGAAGCATCCTTTCGTACAGCGCTCTTTCAGGTGGTCTCCATCATCACCACAACCGGATATGCTACTGCCGATTACCTGCTCTGGCCACCCATTTTGTTTGGTTTGGTTTTTCTGCTCTTTTTTGTAGGTGCATCAACTGGATCAACAGGGGGCGGTGTTAAAGT
Source organism: Prolixibacteraceae bacterium (assembly GCA_016938055.1). Lineage (GTDB taxonomy): Bacteria > Bacteroidota > Bacteroidia > Bacteroidales > Prolixibacteraceae > Roseimarinus. Next base: position 7,162 of record JAFGVJ010000317.1, on the reverse strand, counting down.
CATGCGGATTGTTTTGTTGGTGAAAAACAGCTATTACGAATTGCGCCGTTTGGTCCATCCCAATGCCGTCATTCCAGTCAGGTTCAACAAGCGATCGGTGAACCCGCAAATTATTACCAATGTGCTGGCATTCTTCTTTTTCTATGTTACTGTATTTTTTCTGAGCAGTCTGATCTTCCTGTTTTTTACCGACACCTTTGAAACTGCCATGAGCGCGGTAGCTACATCACTGGGTAACATTGGTCCGGGTTTCGGAACAGTTGGTCCATCGGACAGTTTTGCACACATTCCGGCAGCCGGCAAATGGTTCCTTTCTTTTCTGATGTTACTCGGACGTTTAGAACTGTTCACCATCATCGTATTATTCTCACCGGCTTTCTGGAAAAAGTAAAAAAGTTTCCTTTATCTTTAAAACCAGCTAAAATCGGATCCATGCTCTTGAAAATTTACGATATCAATACCGATCAACGGCGCATAGAACAGATTGTTGAGGTACTTCGTAACGGTGGAATCATTGTTTATCCAACCGACACGGTATATGGCATTGGGTGCGATATTATGCACCAGAAAGCTGTGGAGAAAGTCGCCCGTTTGAAAAATATTCAGATCGAAAAATCCCATTTTTCTTTTATCTGCTATGATTTGAGCCACCTGGCCGACTTTACCAAACCCATTCCCAACAATATTTTCAAATTGATGCGCCGTAACCTGCCGGGACCCTTTACCTTTATTTTAGAGGCCAGCAATAAGGTTCCCCGATATTTCAAGGGAAAAAAGAAAACAGTTGGAATCCGCATCCCCGATAACGACATTATCCGTGAAATTGTTAAAGTATTGGGCAATCCCATCTTTTCAACATCGGTACACAGCGACGATGAAATTGAAGCATTTATGACCGATCCGGAACTGATTCACGAAGCCTATTCCGACAAAGTTGACCTTGTTGTGGACGGAGGTTATGGCGACAACCGTGTTTCAACTGTTGTGGATTGTACCGGCGACGAGCTGCTCATTGTCAGGGAAGGCAAAGGAGAGCTGATTTTCTAAAATCGAATTTAACTTCGGGAATGATGTTTTGGACTGCAACTTTTCAAGACCCATTTCTCCGGCATTCAACTTTTAATGAACCATTCACTGAACAATTATTTGCGATTTGCAGCAATGCATAAAAGACAACTGAGACCAAGATTTTCACCACTGATAATCTTGCTGACCTTGCTTACCCTACAAGGAATGGCACAAAAGGTTCAACGCGTTGTATCACTGGCGCCTTCGCTCACCAAAAACCTTTATTATTTAGGAGCACAGGATCAACTCATTGGCTGCACCAGCTATTGCACCGAAGCACTGGCCGATCACAAAACGGTGATTGCATCGGCCATCAAGGTCAACCTCGAAAAAACGGTGAGCCTTCACCCCGATGTAGTGTTGGCAACCACCATCACCTCACCCGAAACCATTGAAATGCTTCAGAAACTGGGTTTGCGGGTCGAAGTTTTTCCCACCCCGGTAAATTTTAAAGAAATCGGAGAACAATTCATGCGACTGGGTGAAATCACCGGTCATATTAAGGAAGCAGCATCGATCGTTGAGCGAAGTAATCAGAAGGTGGAAGCACTGAAAAATAACCTTCCCGAAAACAATCATCCAAAGATTTTCTTTCAGATTGGGGCCGATCCGCTTTTCACCGTATTGGAAGGAACCTTCATGAATGATTACATTACTTTTGCCGGAGGTCAAAACATTGCCGAAGATTTGAAACATGGAACCATGACCCGCGAAAGTGTGCTGATCAAAAATCCGGAATACATTTTTGTCGTCACCATGGGCATTACCGGCCAGGAGGAGATGAAACAATGGCAAAAATTCAATGAGCTAAATGCTGCCAAGAACAATAAGATTTACATTGTTGATGCAGAAAAAGCATGTAATCCCACACCTGTTACCTTTGCCGAAACCTTTGAGACCATTGTCAACCTGATGCGCGAGAACCATGAATAAAAAGTATTATCGCTGGTTGATACTGATTCTGGCTTTGTTAGTGCTCACTTTCGGGGCCGGCATCATTTCACTGCTATCAGGTGAAATGGACATTCCCTGGCACACGCTTCCCGACATTCTGGTCCAAAAAGAAGGTATCCAATACAGCATTGTTACACAAATCCGCTGGCCCCGCATAGTGCTGGCCTTTTCGGTCGGCGGCGCACTCAGCCTGACAGGCGCTATTCTGCAAGGGATTTACCGAAATCCACTGGTTGAACCCTACACGCTGGGCATTTCAGGAGGTGCAGCCCTGGGCATTGCGCTGGTGGTTGTGCTTGGACTACATCTGTCAATGGGCTCATACATGTTACCTCTGGCCGGCTTTATCGGATCCATCGTAACCATTTTTCTGGTGTACACGCTCAGTTTCCGAAGGGGAGGTATTAACATCAACCGCATGTTGTTAATTGGTGTCATGATCAGCTTTGTGGCTTCATCGATGATGATGTTTTTGATGGCCATCACTTCGTCGGAAAACTTGCATGGCATTGTATTCTGGATGATGGGATCACTGGATGAACCCAATGCCCTGCTCATTGACATCATGCTGTATGCTTCACTGGCCGGACTGTTCATTTCGTACCTGTTTGCCAGGCCCTTGAATGCTCTCCGCCTGGGTGAAGAAAAGGCCCGGCACCTGGGGATCCATTCGACCATCACCTTGCGCATTCTGTTTGTAGTGGCCTCGCTGCTTACCGGTATTTGTGTAGCCGTAACCGGTATCATCGGTTTTGTCGGGCTGATCATTCCACACATCGTGCGCCTGGTCATTGGCTCCGACTACCGTATTTTGCTGATCAGTTCCTTTCTGGGAGGCAGTTTTTTCCTGATCGTAAGCGACATCATTGCCCGAACGGTGATAGCGCCCAATGAATTACCCATCGGGGTGATTACCGGTTTGGCAGGTGGTTTAATTTTCATTGTGGTGCTGACCAGGGCTAATGTTCAATCAAAAATCAGCTGACATGGCCGTTTACCTCAACATACAACAGCTGGTTTGTGGCTACAACCTTGGTTTTCAACTGAAAGGGATTGATTTGAAAATCGAAAAAGGGGCATTTGCAGGCATTATCGGCCCGAATGGTTCAGGGAAAAGCACGCTATTTAAAGCGATTAGCGGTGATTTAAATATTCAATCGGGGCTTATTGAAATGAACAATAAAAAGCTATCATCGTTCAGTTTGCGTGAAAAGGCACTAAAAATGGCGGTTGTATCACAGTTCAACGAAGTGCTTGACGTAACAGTCGAAGATTATGTTTTGATGGGAAGAATGCCTTACCGCCGTAATTTTCAATTTTTTGAAACGAAGGAAGATCTCATCATCGCCCGTAAATACATGCGATTGACCAACGTTTATCAATACAAGGATCACCTGATGACTGAGCTCAGTGGCGGAGAACAGCAATTGGCGGCCATTGCCAGGGCCCTCACCCAGGAACCTGAACTGCTCCTGTTGGATGAACCAACAGCCCATCTCGACATCTCGCACCAGGTTCAAATACTCAACCTTATTCAACACTTGAATGAAGAGATGGGACTGACCGTTCTCATCATCATTCACGACCTGAACATGGCCGGTGAGTATTGCAATCATTTGGTAATGATGAACGATGGGAACATTCACCAACATGGCAATCCACATGAAGTCCTTACCTATCAAAACATCGAAACAGTTTACAATACGGTGGTCATTGTGAGGGAAAATCCTGTTTCGGGCAAACCGGTGGTGTTCCCTGTTTCGGAAAAGACCTTCAAAAAAACCACGAATACATCCTCCTGAGGTACAATAGCTTAATTCTGCTTATCAACAATCTTTCAACTGGCTGTTTTTTCCCCGTTATTCTGTTTATCTTTGTCACGATTTTGGTTCCTGTTCGCCCACTGGCGAATTGGATTAAAATGGGAACCCCGTGTAAATCGGGGGCTGTACCCGCAGCTGTAAACCTTTTTCCGTTTAACAACGGAAGCTTTTTGAATCACGCTGCCACTCTTGAAACCGATAGCATATGCGTAAAGGTCCGCCTTCGCTGAAGCTACGGCGGACAGGGGAAGGCCTCAAAAAGTCAGGTGAGCCAGAAGACCTGCCAAATGATTTTAGTTTTTAACTAAAGCTTCGGGATTAAAGCGTGTGAAATTGTAAAATCCATTTTTCACCACCATCAAACCCCTGGCTCATTTCTGTAACTAGAATGAGAAAAAGTTTGCTTTTTGGATTGTTTGTTTTGCTGGCACAAATAAGTTTGTTCGCACAGCAATTAAACGATACCATTTACATTGAAGAAGTAACGCTGTACAGCGATTACCGAAAATTTCAACCGGGATCGAAGTTCCAGAAAATCTCCTTTTCTGAAACAGACCTTACCCAGGAAAGCGGGCTCGACCAGCTCATAGGCCGCTACACCCCGGTTTACATCAAAGCCACCGCAGCCGGCCTTTCCACCATTCGGATCAGGGGCACCTCACCCGACCATACCGCCATCAATTTTGGAGGCATCAACATCAATTCCATCACCCTGGGACATTCCAACGTGGCAGCTATTCCCACCTTTTTGTTCGATAACCTGGAATTGCAATACGGCAGCGCTTCTACCCTGAATGGCTCCGGTGCCCTTGGCGGTGCCCTCTATCTGGGCATCAACAAGCGCTGGACCGAAGGAATGAAAATGGAACTGAAAACCATTGGGGGATCATTCGGCGAAGTCTTTTATGGGTCGAAGATCTTTTTGGGCAATGGCAAATTTGAAGCTGTGACACGGCTCTACAGCTATGAAAAAGCCAACAACTTCCCCTTCATGAACAAGTATACCGGAAATGTGGAAAACCGTGAACCGGTGAAAGACATCCAGCAGGGTGCAGCGGTGAAACACGCAGGAATCCTTCAGGAATTCAACTACCTGTTTACCCCCGATGAATACCTTGTTTCCATGATCTGGTACGAAGACTTTTGGTACCAGATTCAGCCCAACATGCAAAGCAATTTTCATTTTTCAGGAACTGAAGCCATGCAAAACAACAACCTGCGCTTCTGGTCGGAATACAAAAATGAAAACAAGGCATTGAAATGGCAACTGGGAACAGGTTACTCGCACGATTATCAGCTATACAACAACATAGAAAGCCAAAAAATCATCACGGATCAATGGCTGGCCGAAGCAGCTGTTAAACACCATCTCAACAAAAAAACAGAATTCAAGACCGGTGCAAAGTACCAATACATTGTTCCTGATGTATACGCCTACAGTGATTCAGCCATTTCTTCAGAGCACCATCTCGACCTCTTTTTTTCCTTGTTTTACCAACCGGTATCCAGGTTTAAATCAACCCTGAACCTGCGACAGTTGCTGGTGAGCAATTTCAAAGCCCCCTTTACCCCATCGCTGGCAGCCGAATACCTATTATTAATCAATGGTTCAAATAAGCTCTCAGCCATTGCCAACCTGGCCCGGAGCTACCGCATCCCTACCCTCAACGACCGTTATTGGGTGAGCCAAGGGAATCCCGATCTGCGCCCTGAAAAAGGATTTCACCTTGAAAGTGGCATCGAGCTGGAACATGAAGGCAAAGAATCATCGTCAGTGGTGAAACTGCATGCCTATTACATGGACATCAACGACTGGATTGAGTGGCGGAATTTTGGGGTTTGGCAGGCACAGAATGTGATGCGCGTAATCAGTCAGGGCTTGGAATTCCACTTGGAAAACCACCGGTCATTGGGTCCGGTTAGAAGTGCCATTTTCCTGAACTATCAATTGAATTCGGCTGAAAAAATTGAACCCGATCGTTTTGGCAACACTACCCGTGAACAATTGATTTACACACCCGTGCACATGGGAAACATCGTCGTTCAGGGTCATTACAAAAGCTTTACATTATCGGTGGATGCCGCTTATACCGGTAGTAGGAAGGCCAATTACCTGGGGGCTGTACTCAAACCCTATGTCCTCACCAATGCATCGGTGAATTACAACTTTGGGATAAAACGACACGAATGCAAGGCTTCACTGGCAGTGACCAACCTGATGAATGTTCAGTACGAAAACGAAAAATACTATGCCATGCCGGGAATTGGCTTCAGGGCAGGCTTCAGCATGATGATTCAACCTTTCAATAAAAACAAACAAATTCTATGAAAAAATTTAATGTTTACAGTCTTTGGGCCATTGCCCTTACCCTTTTCATTTCATCGTGTAATGAGAAAATTCCCGATCTGTATCCCAGTGAACAAGTAAAGGGAGCCTACATCATCAACTTTGGCAATTTTGGCGAAGGAGGTTCATCGGTGGACAAATACAATTACGACACCGATGTGCTGACCAGCAATTACTTTTATCAGCAAAACGAAGGGCTTGAGTTGTTGGCCAACATTCAGCATGCCAGCGTATATGGCGACAGCATTTACCTGCTCACCAACAACAGCGACCAGCTGATTACCGTTAACCCCTTGTTCAAACAAAGTCTGAACGGGTTTACGCATGAAAAACTGGCGAATCCCAGGTTCTGCATAGCCGATGGTGATTACCTGTATATTTCGTGTTTGGGCAGTAATCCAGATTGGAGCGAAATGCCCGATACTTACGTACTGAAAATGAACAGAATGAACAAAACCATTGAAGCAAGCTATCCAGTACCCGGTGGCCCAGAAGGGCTTGCCATTGTCAACAATCAGCTTTATGTTGCACTCAATTACAAGGACAGTATTGCAGTGATAGATTTGAATTCAGCTTCGATCAGCTACATTGCAACACCAGCGGTAAGCTCCTATTTCATCAAAGATCCACAAAACAACCTTTATGCAACGCAGGTCAGTACCTGGTCCGATTACTCCGAAGAAACCGGACTGGCTTACATCAACACCAGCAGTACAAAATATGAAAAGACTTTTAAACTCAACGGTATCAGTGCTGATTATGGATCAATCATTGCTGCCAACAACGATTTCACGAGTATTTATGTGATGGCCAGCGAATACGATGAAACCTGGAACTTAAGCGGTACTGTATTCAAATTCGATGTTGCCTCAGGCAATTATACAGCATTTATCACCAACATATCCGGTCCCACGGGAGTCTGTGTCAATCCTGTCAACGACGATGTTTATCTTCTCACTTCATCGAGTGT
>JAFGVJ010000316.1 GCA_016938055.1 Prolixibacteraceae bacterium | reverse complement strand
TTGCTCATGCAACAGTATGATGTTATTTCAATTTGTATCGTTCCTGAAATCGACGGCAAATATAGAATTTCTTTGTTAAGCAAAGCCCCTGTTGGCCAGTTCGTCAGCTAAAAGTTGTAAACAAGTAATACACAATGATGCATATACGGATGATTAAAAGATTTCAACAAAACACTTCATTTGTAAATCGCAGCTAATCAGTACATAAAAACTAAGCCTCCATAGTGTTCAACTACGGAGGCTCAGGTTAAATGAACGTAAATTTTTAGAATGCGATGCTTTGTTCCTGACCAGTATAGGTCAATTCCCGATCGGGACGGCTACAAAGTGCGATGCCTGTGCCCTTGTTTTCGTCCACCAGCACCACTTGAATGGTACGGCTTTGCAACATACCGGGGAATGTTCCCTGCCTCGCACCAATGCTGAGTGTGCGCTTGGCATCGTCCCAGGTAAAATCGATGGTACTGTAATACCCCTTTTCATAATTGTAGTTGTCGTTTTCGTCTTCGTACAATTGGAAAGTGCCATTGGCTCCCGGGTAGATTCTCAACTCAAGCGGATCGGCAGGTTTTTCAGTACTGTACTGAACAAAAGGGCCCATGGGGATGATGGCTCCTGCACGCACCAGCAGCGGGATTTGATCATAGGGTGCATCAAATTGTTTTTCCTGTCCACCCTCGTAGGTTTTTCCTGTCCAGAAATCGTACCAGGTGGTACCCTTGGGCAGGTAAACGGTTTCGGTTTTGTCCACGTCAAGCGGTAACTTTTCTTCGGCAAAATCGGCAGGTGTTTTCCAGTGAATGTTCATCCGTGCCGCACCGGTTTGTTTGTTTTCCACCTCGGCCACAAAATTGTAAGCCTGTCCGGCTTCCAGCGGAATCAATACTGAATATTTCTCGTTACCGGGCTGGGCAATCTCCACTTCTTTTCCGTCAAGCAGCATGCGGCATTGGTCATAGCTCTTCAGGTGAAACTGGTGCATGCCACTTTCGCTTGGAATGATTTGGCCTTTCCAGCGGATGGAATACATGGAGTCCGTTGCATAATCGGGCCGGCCACCGTACCAGTTCAGGTCTACATTGGGATCGATGCTCTCGCGGCTCAGCTTCCCGTAAACATTGTCACGGTAATATTTTGCCAACAAGCCGGGTTTTCCATCGGGTGTTTTGAAGTTTTCGGCCGGAACAGGCCGGCTCAAACCCGGTGGACGGTGGTACATGGGACTGGTTACCGGGCAAACCATGATGGAGGGCCCAAAGAGGAACTGATCGTCGATGTTGTGGGTTATTTGATCGGCACCAAAATCCATGGGTAAACCACGCATGATGGTGTAGTCATTGTTTGTAACCTGCCACGATAAGGAATAGATGTAAGGAAGCAGCCGGTAGCGCAGGTGGTCGAATTTGACCAGGGCTGGCATAAATTCGCCCATTTTCCACATTTCGCGCGGGGTATCGGAACCGTGTGAGCGGAAGATGGGCGTAAAAGTACCCAGCTGGAACATGCGGGTGTAAAACTCGTGGTAAGCCGGATCATTGCCGCCCTTGTTGAATACCCCGTTGTAGGATCCCAGCACAAAAGCGCCAATGTCGAAAGTCCAGTATGGAATGCCCGCCATGGAATGGTTGAGACCGGCAGCTATTTGATTGCGGTAAATTTCCCAGCTGGCTCCAATGTCGCCACTCCAGGTGGTGGCACCGTTGCGTTGTTGTCCGGCAAAGCACGAGCGGGTAAGGATGAAAGCCCTGCGATCGCTGCTTGTTTCACGCCAGAACCGATGGATGTCATCGGTCATCACCAGCGAGAAGGTATTCAGGTAACGGGCAAAGGAACCCAGGTGGTTGCTGCCCATCTTTTTCAGTTCGTAATGGGTGGCTTCTTTCGAAAGGGCGTTGATCACATCAGGTTCAGTGGAGTCGATCCACCAACCGTCGAGTCCTACGTCGTAAATGCCTTTTTTAAGATAGGTCCAGTAAAGCTGATTGGCTTCGGGATTGTATGGATCGTAATATTTGAACCCTGCCCAGCCTACCGGCGGATATAAAAATCCATGCTGGTCCATGTCGCGGTATATTTCCGTGTTGTAGCCCAGTGCCGGCCAAATGGAGATGATAGCGTGATAATTCATCGTTCTCAGCTCCTGCATCATTGCTTCGGGATCGGGGAAGAGGGTTTTGTCAAAAAACATTCCGCTCCAATTTTCCGGACCGTTCCAGTAATCCCAGTCCTGAATCATGTTGTCGATAGGGATGTTCAGTTTCCGGTATTTCCGGGCTACTGTCAGCAGCTCTTCCTGGGTATCGTAATGCTCCTTGCTTTGCCAGTAACCAAAGGCATATTTCCCGTACATGGGCGCTTTGCCTGTAAGTGCCCGGTAGCCGGCAATCACTTGGTCCATGTTCTCACCGGCTACAAAATAGTAGTCGATGTTGTTGGCCATGTCGGACCAGAACGAAGCCCCTTCGGGTTGATCGTTGAAAATGGTCATGGAATAATTGTCCCAAAGTATACCATAGTTTTCGGTGGAAATCAGAAAAGGATTCACCGCGTCGGTATTGCTTTGAACCAGTTTCACTTCTTTCCCGCGGTAGTTGAAATAACCATATTGGTGTTGCCCAAGGCCATAAACAGCCTCATCGGGTTTCAGTTCAAATTTTTGCTGAATGCTGAATCCCTTGTCGCCATCATATTCAACAGGTTCGAAAGCCGGTTCCCCGATTTCTTTCAAAAGTGCTTCACCACTTGCCGATTGGTAGCTGATGTTCCCGCTTTTCTTATCGATTACAATGGTCAGGGTAGAAGATGAAAGCCTAACACTTTCGCTGGTTTCACTTTGTTCCAGCTGCAATTCGGGCAGTTGGTGGTTTTTGACCACCAGCTCATGCTTTTCGGCACTGCCATGTTTTTCCCATTTGGTAACGCGCACAATGTTTTCGGTATAAAACTGAGCTTTGACTTTCAGTTCCCCCAAATCGACTTCCATCCCGTTTGGAAGGGGAGTGATTGATGTTCGAGTGCACGAGGCCCAAAACAGCAAAAGTGCAGGTAAAAGAATGATGATCCGTTTCATGGTCAATCTATTTTTTCTTTACTGTCAAGGCTTCACCCTTGTATTTCACAAGCACATCGGGTTTTGTATCGTAACTGAAGGGCGCTTTGGAGGCCTCATCGATGAACAGAATTTCTAGGGTTCTTTCTTCGGCCATTTGTTCAAAACCACCATCACGTGATCCGATGGTCAGGGTTCCGTCAGCTTCGTTGTAGGTGAACGGGATGAAGGAGAAGTCGCCCTTTTCGTAATTGTAATTGGTGGCTTCGTCTTCGTAGTACATGAACTGAGCATCGGCACCGGTGTAAACCCTAACTTTCAGGGTGCCATTGGTTGGCTGGGTGCTGTATTGGATTTCAGGACCAAACAGCAGGATGGAACCGGCTTTGACATACAGCGGAATGATATCGAGCGGCGCATCGGCTTTGATGGTTTG
>JAFGVJ010000315.1 GCA_016938055.1 Prolixibacteraceae bacterium | reverse complement strand
TGCTCAGGTAGTTGCGCCCGAACTTTGTCAACATTTGGGGCAACAATCAGCAGGGACTGGCGGGAAGCAATTTCAAGGGCCAGTTGGACAAAGCACTTTTCTACTTCGTTCAGTAAATAGGCCCAATCGGAATCTTTGTGGGGCCAGGTGAGCTGAATGCATTGTTGTTGGTGCCACTCGGCAGGAAAAATGATCTGCTTCATTCCAAATACTTCGTTAAATTTTCGGCGCGAAGGTACAAAAAACAAGGCTCAGTTGCCAGCCCGCATACCCGTCAAAGGAAACTCATTGGTTTTGTTTTACCTCTTGAATCCCTTCCAAAATTGTTTTGTTGGTGATGGGGTATTTCGAAAATTTGAGGTCATAAACAAGCATCAACACGATGAAAAGCAGCAGGGTAATGAAACCTGAGAAACCTGTTAGTCCCAGGGTTAGGTCAGAACCTCCTGCCAGGTACATGATGGGTATTCCGGCCGTGGCATTCAGGGTGCCATGCATGATGGCTGCTGCAATGGTTGAATGGGTCTTCAGCCTGACATAAAGTATGAGTGGTGAAAAAAGAATGCAAAAGATGGTCATCATGCCCACGCCCAGCTGACTGTGTTCAGGATAATTGTGCCCCATGAGGATGAGGGGAGCATGCCAGATTCCCCAGATGATGCCAATGCGCAAGGCCGCATCCCAGAATTTGAGGTGACGGTATTCCCTCACCATGAATCCACGCCAACCGGCTTCCTCTCCAAATGCTGCCACAGCATTGATGCTGATTCCGGCCAATAAACCCTGGATCAATAAGATGTAAAAATAGGGGATGGGCAGGGATTCCAATTTGGCTTTTTGAAGTTCCAGCAGCTCGGGGCTCATTTGATTGGCCATGCGTTCCCAAAAACCTGCCATGTTAGGTGAAAAGGTGATGTCGGGCCACAGCAGGTTGATGCCTAACGCTGCAAAGGCCAGTACCAGCATGGCCGGCCAGGCAGCCAGGTACCACCAGTTGGGACGGAAATTCAGCGCCCAGCTATTCAGGCTCTTCTTTTTCAGTATGAGCTTGTCAACAATTAAGGCTGAAACAAAAGGCATAAACATGTACAACACTGCCATGATGGTATAAGATAGCTGATCTTTTCCAGGAAACAGGAGGTAGTAGGCACCTGCCATCGTCCAGCTGATGGCCAGTACCAAAATCAGGTACCAGCGAATTCCCTTGCCTTGCATGTTTTTCAACATCATGATACTGTTTCGTTTAATGGTTGAGGTTGTTTGTATTTCATTGGGAGGGTAAAATAAAAGGTTGAGCCCTTCCCGAGGGTCGATTCAATGGAGATGTCGCCACCCAGCAAACGGGCAATGCGTTTCGATAGATGCAAGCCGATGCCCACGCCGCGATACAGTTCTGAAGCGCTTTCCAGTTTCATGAACCTGTTGAAAATCACTTCCTGATCTTCTTTTTTGATGCCTTTCCCGGTATCGGAGATGAAAAAAACTACCTGATTTTCATCGATGTTAAATCCGAAACGGATCACCCCTTCCAAGGTATATTTCAAGGCATTGTTAAACAGGTTTTTCACCACCTGCCTGACCCTGAGCGGGTCGGATTCAATGCTGATTTTCTGGGTAAGCGGAACCATTTCGATGGCAATGGGTTTGTCTGATTTGTTGATTTGCGTGTATTCAAAATAGATTTTCTCGAGAAAATCATTCAGTTGGAAGTGGTCAATCACCAGCCTGATGTCGTCTGATTCAATGAGGGCCAGGTCCACCACATCTTCGATTAAAGCCAGTAAATCGTTGCTGTTGCTTTGAATAATGGCGTTGAACAATTTACGTTCTTCGGGACTATGATCTTCTTCGGCTACCAGTTCTGAAAAGCCAATGATGGCATTGAGGGGCGTCCTGATTTCGTGCGAGAGATTGGCCAGGAAGGACGTTTTGAGCTCATCGGCCTTCCTTGCTTTTTTGTATTGTTTCAGGTAGTTATTTTTCAGGTACTGGGTAAAAAAGTGGATGGCTACCAACACCAGAGCTACCCCAAAGTACACATCAAGAACCCTGCTTCCTGGCGATGAATACTGTGGTAGCATTTCAGCATGCTGGTATTCATAAAGCATCAGCACCAACAAGTTCACAACAATGCATAGTCCAAAAATGATGGCCTTTTTCTTTTCCCAAATAAAAACGATAAAGGCATAAACCAAGATAAAATTTCCCAGGGCGGGTCCCAGCGAGAAATAATTAAAATACCAGGTAAGGTTGGCAATGAACAATGAAAAGAAACTGACGAAATACTTGATGAAAGGATTGAGGGGTCTTATTCTCAGGTAAATGTATATCGAAAAGAAGACTACTGTGACCACGGCAATGGATACAATCAACAAGCGATCTAGTCTCAAAAAAATGTTAAGAATGTTGGCAAGCAAAGTCAGTACTGCAACCAGCAAACTGGTATACAAAATGACTTTTTCTTCAATGTTATGCTCAACACGATCCATATTGGAAAGCTTTCTAGTGTATGCAGCAACAATTTAGAAAAAAGAGCCGAATAAACAGGTCATGCAAAACAAATTATTGGATCAGGATATTAATAATAGTCCTCACTATACACAACTCCATCAACGGGATATTCTCCTTTCTTGATTTCAAAAGAAGTGGCACTAAAGCCACTGAAGATGCCCACACCGTTTTCGATGTTGGAATAAGCCTGAACCGGTTCCGAGAAAAAATCATCGCCATACCACATTTGAGCATAGCTGGAGCGCATGTACAAATAAGCATCGCGGGTAAGCGCTTGTAACTGGATGGTTAAGTGATAAAATTCACCGGGTTTTTCGCCAAAAACCATCAATTCTCCATTGTACCAAACCGAATTGTTATTGGGGCTTATTGAAAAAGTGAGTTCATGTTCTTTTCCGTCAATCAACTCGTCGGTAAAAAGGTTATAAGAATTATTGGGAGAGCCAAACAGAAAATCGTTGGCATCTTCCTGGTCAGGGTTAAGCAGTTTATCATCCGAAGTGACATTTCCATAATAATTTGTACGTAGCTGTATTACTCCGGTGGTATCATCTTTTTCACTAAAATTGGGGTACCAGGTACCGGTAAATGCTTTGATATTGATGCGGTAATAGTTTTTTTCGTTGGCTTTGTCCTTGAACCTGATGCTGATTTGAACGGCACGCTGATCGTAACCGTAATAATTTTGAGTGATTTCCTCACTTTCATAAGAAAGTAAGTTCGGGTTTTCGGGCAAGCTGGTTTCGGCATAAGCGGCATCGTAATCTTTGTGGCTTACTTCAATACGGTAGCTTTTTCCGTTTTCAGCCCTGGTGTTAAGGGTGCGGTAACCATAAGTAGGGCGCGTATCATTGTTATAATACCAATAATGGTCTTCACTGTCTTCAATTTCGATGGGATAACCCTGCAGAATCTCCTTTTCCACATCGTTGACAAATAATTTTACCGTGGCATCGTTGAGCCATTTGTAGGAAGTTTCAAGTCCGGGGATGGTCTTACTGGCACTCACCTTCACATCGATGAGGCTGTCGGTCTCGATGAAACTGTTGATGACCAGTTTGGGTCTGATCAATTTCTTGTCGAATTCAACTTCTTTCTGGCAGGCGCTGAAAAGCAGTGTGACTGTCGCAATCAGCAGGATGTAGCTATTTTTTTTCATGATGGTTCAGGTTAGAATTTGAATGAATAGGAAACGGAAGGAATGAGTGGAAACAGACTGAACTGTGTCAGAATGGTTTCTCGTTCGGTATAAGTCATTTGACCCGTTACATTGTTATAGATTGGATCGCCACCTTTGGTATCCCATAGCAGAATGAAAGGATTCAGATGGTTGTAGGCATTGTAAACTGAAATGTTCCAGGTGCGGATGCCATGTTTCTTTTCCTTATGGAAATTCAATCCCAGGTCGAGCCGATGATAGGCAGGCATCCGATAATTGTTGCGGCCTTCGTATTCTTTTAACGAACCTGTTGAATACCAGTTGTCGATACTGGTTCCAGGTATCTCGGCCTGTGGGTATTCCATCACCGCCAGGGTCACAGCATTGCCGGTTCCGTAAACCCAGGTCATGCCAATGTCGAAACGCTTGTTGAATTCATGCGTCAGCGCGATACTGATGTCGTGCCGACGGTCATACTTTGCCGGAAAGGGCTTCCCAAAGTTGAGGTTTTCGAATTGCCTTTCGGTTTTCGACCAGGTATAACCAATCCAGCCCGTTGTTTTTCCCAGGGTTTTCTCCAGCATCACTTCAGCACCATAAGACCAACCATTGCCTTTTTCAACCTTGCTTTCCCAGTTGGTAGCACTGCCCATGAAAGAAGCGCCTTCTTTGTATTCGATCAGGTTGGTCATGGTTTTGTAATAGCCTTCGAGTGTCAGGCTGAAACTGCGGGGTAAATTAATGGCTGTTCCTATTGCCAGCTGATCAGAAATTGGCGGCTCAAAATTTTTGGTAACAGGCAACCATAAATCAGTAGGCATGCTGATTCCTGATGTGGTGAGCAGGTGAACATGCTGTGCCATGCGCGAGTAGGCCATTTTGAATGAAACATAGTCTGAAGCTTTCATGCGCATGCTGAGCCTTGGCTGCAGGCGGATAAAGGTTTCACCATCGACCATGAAAACCGATAAGTGAGCACCAACATTGAGTTTGAAATGGTCGCTCAGTTGAAAATCATCTTCCAGATAGCTTGCAATTTCATCGGCCATGATGTTACGGTTCCCAAACGAGGTGTCGATCCCCGATTCTTCGTATTCACTCAAGTCGGAATCGAATTTGAGGCGCGTAACACCGGGTGTAAAATGATGGGAGGTATAGCCGGTTCCAAATTTCACATCGTGGCGGGGAGAGGGGAAGAAGTCGAAATCTATTTTTCCAGAGAAATCTTCAATACCAGAGGTATAGCGGAAAAAATCTTCGGTTCGTTGTTTGGTTGTGAGGTTCTTTGATTCATACACCGATTCCACTTCGAAGTTGTATTTGCTGTAAGTAACTGTGGTATTGCTGAAGAGCTTTTTCCCCAGCAGATAATTCCAGCGCAGTGAGGCGATGGTATTTCCCCAGCCGAGTCCGTTGTCATTGATGGATTCAATTTCTTGCGGGGTGGTTTCATCAATAAAATAGGAATAGTCATCTTTGGTTTTCACATAGCCACGGTCTTTACCATGGTAGGCGCTGAGGTACAAGCGACTGCGGTCGTTAAAGATATGATTCAGTTTCAGGTTGTAATCGTGAAAATAGGCGCCTCCACTGCCGTCGGTATCGTTCATGGTGTTGGCATACATGATGATGGGTTGGGCCAGAATGTCAAGATAGGTGCGTCTGGCCGAAAGCATGAACGAGGTTTTGTCTTTGATGATGGGCCCTTCGAGCGAGAGTTTGGAGGAAATGAGCCCGATGGAGAAGTTCCCGCTGAATTTTTTCATGTTCCCATCTTTCATGCTGATGTCCACTACTGACGAAAGCCGGCCGCCAAAGCGGGCAGGGAAGCCCCCTTTGTACAATTTGACAGTCTTTACCGCATCGGGGTTGAATACCGAAAAGAACCCGAGCAGGTGACTGGCGTTGTAAACAGGTACACCGTCGAGCAGGAAAAGGTTTTGATCAGGGCCGCCACCACGTACGTAAATACCGCTGGTTCCTTCGGTTCCGCTTTGCACCCCGGGCAACAACTGGATCACTTTCAGTACATCGGCTTCGCCAAGAATTACCGGGATTTTCTGCATTTTTTGTACAGGGAGGTCAACCATGCTCATTTGCGAATCTTCGACCTTGTTGATTTGATTCCCGATTACTGTCACTTCATCCAGTTCGTCGCTGCTCAGTTCCAGTAAGAAGTTCATACTTTGATTCTCCTGCAGGTTGATGGTAATTTCCTGATTTTGATAACCAATGAAAGAGACTACCAGTGTTACTGTACCTTTAGGTAGCGATATACTGTAGAAGCCATAATTGTTGGCTGTAGTACCCTGTAAGGTTTCTTTGTTGTAGACGTTGGCATTAATAAGCCGTTCACCACTTGCCTTGTCGCTCACATAGCCGCTGATGGTTGCTTTTTG
>JAFGVJ010000314.1 GCA_016938055.1 Prolixibacteraceae bacterium | reverse complement strand
TTCAATGGCCGGGTTTTTTTGTAGTATGTTCTGAGAATATTTTTCGGAAAAATAAATGGGAAAGCCACTTGAAGTTTGTTGCCCTTTAAGGTCATTCAGTGCGCTAACCAGAATTTTTGTGTAGGCATTGCAGGCGATGTTTTGGTTATTCAAGGGGTTGTTCCGGGTTTTTTCATCAATCACTTTTTTCATGATCACAGTGGCTGGATTTTCACCCGGTAGGATCAGAATTTCGCTTAACTCGAAGTCTTTGGGTTTTAGTCCGATGTTGAAGACTTGGTTTTCGTATTTTGAGATGAATAAGGCCTGTGTTTCAAAACCTATGGCAGATATGAACATGGAATCTGGTACCAGATTGGTATTGATAGAAAAATAGCCATCGGTATATGAAATGGTTCCGTTTTTGTTTTTTTGAAAGTGGATGTTGGCATAGGGCAGGGGCTCTCCAGTGGAAGCATCGTATACCTGACCCTCAATGAATATTCGAGTTTGTGCGGGTCCGGATAAACTGCAGATAGTCAGACAAAAAAATAATAATATTTTGCTCCGGAAGCTCATTGTTCGGGTAATATTGAAATGTTATTTGTATTCACTTAACATTTTTGAAAGAAGCTTTGTTGTAAAATAAACACTTTACTTTACAGCTTTTATCACGTAAATCGATTTTTTAGGATGAATATTTTTCACGATGAATTTGGTTGACTTATAAGTGAAAGTGAATGAAATTGAAAGCGTCGTAACTATGAGCGAGAAAAAAGTGGTTTGTTCTGCCTGCAGTCATCAATTTAGCAAAGATGATTTGCAACGTTCATGTGGCAATTGTTTTGCTTGCATGTCGTGCGAAATTTATGTTTGTCCACATTGTGATGCGGAGATTGTGGTTCGTCCCATGCGCAAAAAAGGAGCAGATCAGGGCAAGGGCAATTCAAAATAGAAACGGGATCCTTTGTTCAGCTGGCTTTCAACCCAGATTTTTCCCTGATGTACTTCAACAAATTCGCGACAAATGACCAACCCCAGTCCGGTTCCGGCTTCTCCGCTGGTACCCGTTGTTTTGAAATCAGAATCGATGCAGAAGAGTTTTTCAAAGTGTTTTTCGTCAATTCCGGTACCGTTGTCTTCGATCAAAAAGCACATGTGTTGATTATTTTGTTTGGCTGAAATAATGACGTGGCCACCTTCGGGTGTAAACTTGATCCCATTGTTGATAATGTTCCGAAAGATGGTTTCTACCATGGCCTGGTCGCCTTTAACAGTGATGTCAGTACTCAGTTTGTTCTCAATGGTGATGTTTTTTTTGTCGGCATTTTTTGCTAGAACAGCAATGGTGTTGTTAACCAGTTTTTTTACCTCGATCGTTTGAGGCTTGAAATGCTTCCCTTGAAATTGCGAATGTCCCCAGTCCAATAAATTTTCCAGTAAGCGATTGACCTGCTCGCATGACTCATTGATTTGTTCGGCATAGCCTATTTTTTCATGTTTGGTTAATTGGTCGTAGGTTTTTGATAAAAGGTACGATTGCCCCATGATGTTGTGGAAAGGGTTCCGAAGGTCGTGGGCCAGGATGGAAAGAAACTTGCTTTTGGCATTGTTGGCCAGTATGAGTTGTTGTTTGGATTGATTTAAGTCATGGTTCATCAATTGTATTTCGCGATTCATTGCTTGAAGTTGCTGATTCTGGTCCTCGATTCGGGAATTTTTTTCTTTGAGGAGTTCATTGTCACGTCTTTTCCGGCTGAGGTTGATCATGATAAAGCCGGTAATAATGGCAAGAAAAATAAAAGAAACAAAAATCACTTGTTGCTGCAGATGGGTTCTTTCGAGTTTTAATTCCTGTTTGAGTTTTTCGTTTTTCAGCAAATTAATTTCGTTTTCTTTTTGAATCAACTCATAACGGGTTTGCAATTCGGCAAACTGATGCTGTTTCTCTGCATTAAATAAACTGTCGTTCAGTTCATTGTATAGCATTTGTACGTCCCATGCTTTTTGATAATTTCTTCGGTCGTACTCAAGTTGAGCCAGACCTTGGTACGCCAGCAACAAAACCTGGTTGAACTTGAACGCCTTTGAAATGTCAATGACCTGATGGTACTCCTGTAACGCAGCTTCATACTTATGTTGTTTGGCAAGTACGGCTGCAACACCCAGTTTGGCTTGTGAAATGCCCCAGTTAAAGTCATTGTGTTCGAATCCTTTAACGGCCAGTTGATAATAATGCAGGGCAGAATCGAGCTGCAGTTCGTTTATTTCATAAATGCCACCAATGTTATTGATTATGTGGGCATTGCTCAAATCATCGTTTAAGGCTTTGAATATTTTGCTGGCTTGCTGGAAGGTAGCCAGGGCCAGGTCAATGTTTCCCAGGTTTTTTTGAGCCAGGGCTAAGGTATTCAATACAGAACCCAGACGGATGGAATCCTTGATTTCATGAGCCAGGGCGATGGCAACTTCTGAATTGTTCAACACTTTTTGGTGTTCACCTGCATCGGAATATAAGTTGATGATGTTGGTGAGTACAACCAGTTGTTCTACTTTAAGCTTCCTGTTCTTGTGAGTGACTTTGTTCAGTAAATCAAAGTCGCGCAGGTAATAATACAGTGATTGTTCGTTGTTGGATTCGTACCCGTAAATCAATCCTAACGAGTTCAATGCTTTGGCCAGCATGAGCGTATCGCAAAGTGTCTCGAACCGTGGCAGTAAAAGCTGGTAAAGTTGCCTTGCCGAATCGTATTCCTGTAAGTAATAATAGCAATCGGCTTTATAATAATCCAAATTTGCCAACAGGTATTCATTGTTTTCAAGGTTTGCTTTTTTCTGCCCGATGGCAATCACGGCAAGAGCTTCGTCCAGCGAGCCCTCGTTGATCAGTTGTGCGGCATAATGAATGTAATGATCTGAATTGTTGTGTTGAAAAGTATCCGGAAATTCAGGATAATACTGCTCATTGGCGAGCAGTACTAGGTGAATAATTAGGCTGGCGGATATAGACAGTAGTTTGATCATGCATGGAACATTCAATGACTACGGTTACGAAAGTAATAAAAAAATGAAAGAATGAATTCACCGAGTCATTGATTTCATTTATCTTGTAAATCGAATTTTTAACATCTCAAATCAGTACATTATGGATTTTCAGAAATTGGCCAATCAGCGGTATTCAGTCCGCAAATATGCAGCAAAACAAGTGCTTCCGGAACACATTGAGCATATTCTGGAAACAGCTCGAAAGGCACCCTCAGCGGTTAATTTTCAGCCCTACAGGATTTATGTTGTGACGAGTGAAGAAAAGCTGAATGCGGTAAAAGCCTGTTATCATCGTACATGGATTCAGCAGGCACCGGTCATCATGGTGCTGGTAGGTTTACATGCGATGGCCTGGAAACGTGGCGGTGATTTAAAAGATTATACCGACATCGATGTAGCCATTCTTTCAGATCACATCATGCTGCAGGCCGCAGAACTGGGTCTTGGTACTTGTTGGGTAGGAAATTTTGATGTTGAGAAACTGATTGAAACCCTCCAACTAAAACCCAACGAAGAACCGGTGGTGATGATACCGCTGGGTTATCCCGAAAATGAGGAGGTTCCGGTGAAGAAAAGAAAAGGATTGGATGAGATAGTCATCAGCTTATAATTTAATCTCACATAGTACAGCATAGAAAGGCTCGCGGATATGTTTTTGAAAAATTTGTTTTGCCGAAGAAATTACTAAATTTGAACACTCATTAATCATATCAGCATGAAAAGAAACATCTTTTTTGTGGTATTATTCCTGGTGGGAGGAATGATCAGCGCGTACGGACAGGTTGAAATAATGCCCAATTTGGTGTCGACCCAGGAGTTTGTTACCGACAAAGATATTTGGCCAACTTTTACCCAGGGGGTCATTCATTACGAAGCTGAAATCATGTATATCTATGGCGAGGTTTTCATCGCATCGCAAATGCCCGACAGTGCCAACCATACACTGCCCACTTTACGTTCAACCTATTTGTTGCCCATATACAGTCAATACAAAAAAAACCAGGGAAAGATCAATCCGAATTTCGACGACGAAATGTATCTTTTTCTGAACATTAAATACGATCCCAAAAAGACCTATCATAAAATTTGGGAACAACTGAGCCCTTATCACGAAATGCTCACTTATCGTGTTGGACCGCAATGGCACGAAGGTAAACTCAAAGTGATCTTCGTGGGCAATGCACCCATGCGAACTTTTCAGCAGGAAAGGGTTTGTTTTGTAGCTGCTCAGGGAACCGTGGCCGATCTTGAAAAGAATTACGACAACAAGGTGATGCCACTCATCGGGATCGATTTTGAAAATGACCTTGATTGGAATGGCGTTGGTAAAATGCCCTTCGATCAATACATGAGTTTTAAGGAAATTATCAGGAAGACACATGAACAGGGTAAAAAAGTTCGGGTGTACAATCTTCCTAACGAAGAAAATATTTGGGAAGTCATGCACACTGCCGGGGTGGACATGATCAGCAGTTCCGATCCGGTTCGGTTCAATAAATTCTTTGCCACAAAAAAATAAACTAAACCATCGCATACAAAAAGGCTGTTCTGTTGGGACAGCCTTTTTTGTACTCCTGCTGATTGAAGCATCGTTTAACGGAAAATATGTTCAACAAATTGGCTCCAATCCTTTGTATTACAGCTCGAATCCTTAATTTAGTACCCATCATCACCAATCGTTTAACCCGATGAAAAAGAAACTGATGATCCGCTTACTGTTACTGTTGTTCGCCTTTGGGCCGGGCAATCCTGTTTTGTTTGCTCAGCAGTTTGGATACTGTTTAAAATATGAGGGCATTGGCGATAATAGGGAATACTTTAGCCCTTACCATCAAGCTGAAACCATTTTAGGTTCACGCTTATCAATGACGGCAGGCTTTACTTCCGATTCAGTCCATCGGGTACATGCCGGTTTCAGCAATTTTTACGAGTATGGAAGTCGATTGCTGGAACAAGCTGTTTTGCCAATATTGTATTACGATTTTGCTACACCAGGTTTTCGATTGACCATGGGTGCTTTTCCCCGTACTGAAAGTTTTGCTATTCCTTCGGCTTTCATCTCGGAACGATATACCTATTTTGAACCAAACATCGATGGCTTGGCCATGCAATATCAAAAGGGAGACGGAAAACTGGGCCTTATGCTTGACTGGGTCAGCCGTCAGGACAGCAGCCGAAGGGAGCAATTCTGGACTGGTTTGCATGGACAGCAAAAGTTGGGTGTATTCAGTTTCGATGCCTTTGCTTTTCTTTTTCATAATGCCCACCGCATGAACCGCTTACCGGATGATTTTATTGAAGACAACATGGGTAGTCTGGTTTTAGCTGGAATCGATTTAAGTGAAAAAACTTTTTTGGATGTTTTGACCCTGCAAAGTGGCGTACTGTCTTCTTTCTTTCGGAACAGGGGTGATGGAAGCGAATTTGAGGTTAAACATTCGTCATACACCGTTGCCAATGCTGCATACAGGTGGCTTGGAGCCGAAATCATCATGAAAATTGGCAATCAACATCATCTGGCATTTGGCGACGATTTTTATAACAATGTCGAAAACTACAGTCGGTTAAGGCTTTACAGCCAATTCTTCGATACCCGAAGGGTGAAAGGAACCTTTGCCTGGACTTTTCATTTGGCCAATGGCGATTTGGACCAACAGCAGCA
>JAFGVJ010000313.1 GCA_016938055.1 Prolixibacteraceae bacterium | reverse complement strand
TTGAGGTAAACGGTTCGCAACGTGAGGTGCTTGTCAGCGGTTCGTTTCAGTTTACTGACAATGTTCCACAAACCTGGCAGGTTTTTTCAGCCCTTTTTGATGGTTTTGTCGATAAGGCCGATATCATCGTATTCATTTTAATGATCGGTGGTGCCTTTTGGATCCTGAACAGTTCCAGGGCCATCGATGTAGGCATTTATGCATTTATCCGCAAAACAAGGGTGCTTGAAAAATTCAGCTTGATCCGGTTCATGGGCATAGACAATATGATTATCGTGTCCATCATGCTGCTCTTCAGTATTTTTGGCGCCACCTTTGGCATGAGTGAAGAAACCATTGCCTTTGTCATCATTTTTGTTCCCATGGCCATTGGCATGGGCTATGATTCCATTGTGGGTGTAAGCCTTTGCTTTGTTGCGGCCGGACTGGGTTTCGCGGGTGCCATTCTGAACCCCTTTACCATAGGCATAGCTCAGGGTTTGTCGCACCTTCCCTTGTTCTCGGGCATTGAATACCGCATGTTTTGCTGGGTGGTGATCAACATAGCTGGCATAGCTTATGTGTTGTGGTATATCCGACGCATCAGAAAAGATCCACGAAGGTCCTTGGTGTATGAAGAAGATACCGACTGGCGGAACAAACATCGGGAACAGGAAACAGTGGTCGATTATCATACGCCCCGCAGTGCCTGGATGACCTACGTTCTGCTCACCGGGGTATTCTTGACCTGTGCCTTTTTATATCCCGAAAGCACTCTCAAAATTGGTTTATCGGCTTACACCTGGCCGGTATTTCCGGTCTTGGCTGTGCTGTTTGCCGTGTTGAATTTGCTGTCCTTACGTAAATCGGTCCATTTCTTTATTTTGAATTTATTGATTTTCACCATCCTGTTATTGATCGTGGGCGTGATGGGCTATGGTTGGTACGTAATGGAGATAGCCACCCTCTTTATGGCGCTGGGCTTGTTATCGGGGGCAGCCATGAATTATGCTCCCAACCGGATTGCCAAACTGTTTCTCGAAGGTGTGGGCGACATCCTCTCTGCAGCTTTGGTAGTAGGGCTGGCCGGGGGCATCATCATCATTCTGTCGCGGGGAGAAGTGATCGATACCCTGCTGTATTACGCCGCCGGGTCGATGCATGAAATGGGAAACCTGGCCAGTGTTTGGACCATGTACCTCATTCAAACTGGCATTAACATCATCATTCCTTCAGGTTCGGCAAAGGCTGCTTTGACCATTCCCATCATGTCGCAGTTTTCCGATTTGATAGGTTTATCGCGCCAGGCTACCGTGATGGCTTTTCAACTGGGCGACGGCTTTACCAACCTGATCACTCCTACTTCGGGGGTATTGATCGGGGTATTGGGCGTAGCCAGGATTCCTTATGGCAAATGGGTAAAATGGGTCACGCCGCTCATGCTGATCCTGTTTGTTTTGGGAGCCCTTTTGTTGATTCCAACTGTGACCATGAAACTGAACGGGTTCTGATTTCCAACCATGGAATGAGGCAAAAAAATTGCCGGACCAATGGCCCGGCAACTTCCTTATATTTCGCAAAAAATTCTTCTCAGCTGGCTTTCATCAGGCGCATGCCTGCTTTTTCGACGTTTTCGCGGGCGTAACTTTCGGAAATAACCAACGATTTTTCATTTTTCGATGGCATTTCGAACATGGCATCTACCATGATGGTTTCACAAATAGAACGCAAACCACGAGCTCCCAGTTTGTATTCAACGGCAATGCCCACAATGTATTTGAGCGCTTCTTCGGAGAATTCAAGCTTGATTTTATCGAGTTCAAACAATTTGATGTACTGTTTGATGATGGCATTTTTGGGTTCGGTGAGGATGAGTCGCAGTGCAGCAGGGTCGAGCGGATCAAGATACGTCAGCACCGGTAAACGACCAATGATTTCCGGAATCAATCCAAAAGACTTCAGGTCCATGGGTGCAATGTATCGCATCAGGTTATCGCGGTCAACGTGCGATGTGCTTTCAATGGCACTGTAGCCAACGACCTTGGTATTCATGCGTTGGGCAATTTTGCGTTCAATGCCGTCGAAAGCGCCCCCACACATGAAAAGGATGTTTTTGGTATTCACCGGAATCATTTTTTGCTCGGGGTGTTTACGGCCTCCCTGTGGCGGAACGTTCACGATGGACCCTTCGAGCAATTTCAGCAAGCCTTGTTGAACCCCTTCGCCCGACACATCGCGGGTAATGGAAGGGTTGTCGCCTTTGCGGGCAATCTTGTCAATTTCATCGATGAACACTATGCCCCGTTCGGCTGCTTCCACGTTGTAATCGGCTGCTTGCAATAGTCGGGTCAAAAGGCTCTCGATGTCTTCACCCACATATCCTGCTTCGGTCAAAACTGTTGCATCTACAATGGTAAAAGGTACTTGCAGCATTTTGGCAATGGTCCTGGCAAGCAGGGTTTTACCGGTACCGGTTGGTCCAACAAGGATGATGTTCGACTTTTCAATTTCAGTTTCGTCGTCATCCACTTTCTGTGCCAGACGTTTATAGTGATTGTAAACAGCCACCGACAATATTTTTTTGGCATGGTCCTGGCCAATCACATACTGATCGAGGAAAGATTTGATCTGCGTGGGTTTCATCAATTTCACCGACTTCAGATCAAAAGCATCTTTGCTCTTGAATTCTTCTTCAATGATGGTATGTGCCTGCTCAATACAACGATCGCAAATGTGACCATCCATACCGGCAATCAAAAGCTCTACTTCATTTTTGTTTCTACCGCAAAACGAGCATTTATCCATGATTAATTATTTTCCGTTATTTCTTACCAATACCTGGTCGATCATGCCATATTCTTTGGCTTCGGCGGCGGTCATCCAATAATCGCGGTCCGAGTCTTTTTCCACTTTTTTATAGGGGTTACCCGAGTGTTTGGCAATGATTTCGTACAATTCTTTTTTCAGCTTTTGAATTTCACGTGCTGTAATTTCAATGTCGGAAGCTTGTCCCTGAGCACCACCCATGGGTTGGTGAATCATCACCCGCGAATGGGTTAAGGCCGAACGTTTTCCTTTAGCCCCGGCAGTTAACAGCACGGCACCCATCGACGCAGCAATGCCGGTACAAATGGTGGATACATCGGAAGTGATGAACTGCATGGTGTCATAGATGCCCAGACCAGCATAGACCGATCCACCCGGGGTGTTGAAATAAATTTGAATGTCTTTCCCCGGATCGGTGGAATCGAGGAAGAGCAACTGTGCCTGGATGATGTTGGCTACATAATCGTCAATAGGAACACCCAGGAAAATGATGCGGTCCATCATCAGGCGTGAAAACACATCCATGGTGGCGATGTTTAATTGACGCTCCTCAATGATGGTGGGTGAAATGTAACTTCCGTAAACCGACGATACGTACTGATCGAGTACGATGCTGTTGATTCCCCTGTGCCCGGTGGCATATTTTTGAAATTCTTTTCTTTGATCCATAGATTATGACAGTTTTGAAATTGAAATCAATTCAATGTTAAACAAACGACTTTTCAGATTGATCAGCAAAGGTAGAAAAAAGTCGTCAGTTTGGTGTTTTTTAAAAGATCGAATGTCATCTTCGTGCTGAGCAACTTATGGTTTAGTGCAGTTGTGGGAAATTAGTAGTTGCTAAAAAAAAACCACGCCTTACGACGTGGTTTTCAAACGTATTGGGTGTCCACTACTTTTCAAACAGTTTTTCGAATTCTTCGCGCGATACTTTTTTGGTGCTCACAGTCACTTTCGATTTGACCACTTCCATGATCTTGTCTTCCATTTTTTTGGAATAAAGGCGGTTGCGGTCATCTTCCTTCGACAGCATTTGGTGTACAAAGCCCATCAGGTGTTCATCGGGAACACTGAACATTCCATATTGACGGAATTGAGCCGATGCCACTTCTTTGGCAAGTTCCACCACTTCCTTCTCATCAACCTTGAGTTCATTCTCCTTGATGATTTGCTCTTTGATCACCTGCCATTTCAGGTCAGCAACAAAAAGATCGAATTCACTTTCGATTTGCTCGAGGGTCAGCTCCTTATTGGTTGCCATCAACCAGCGCTTTAAAAAGTCAACCGGCAGCTCAACAGCTGTTTTCTCCACAAGCGTATCACGGGTATCGTTGGCAAACTTATAATCGGACGAAGGCAGATAAGCTGCTTCGATTTCAGATACAATGCCTGCACGGAAGGCTGCTTCATCAGCAATCTCCGTTTCTTCGCCGTAGATTTTTTTGAACAGTTCGACATCGACTGTTGCCGGAACAAATTGCTTGATTTCCTTGATGGTAATTTTGAAATCACCTTCAATGGCTTCGGCTTCTTTGCGATCGATGTTCAACAGGTAACCTATTTCGGTATTGTTGGGGTAAGCTTTTTTAATGTCGAAGACAACTTCGTCGTCGACTTTCTTTCCAACAAACATGTCTTTGATGGTTTCGTCTTTAATGACTTCGATTGAAATCAGGGCCATTTCTACTTGGGCACCATCTTCTTTCACCTGACCGTCGGCATCGAGTTGTACGATGTTTCCGCGAACTGTTCCATTGGCCAGTACCACATCGCATGGTTGGCTTTCGCCAAAACGGTTGGTATAGCTTTCAACCTGCTGGTTGATCATATCGTCGGAAATTTCCACCTGATAAAGGGTGAATTTACTGCGTTTGTCGAGGGCAAGTTTCACTTCGGGAGCATAACCAATGTCAAAAACAAATTCAAAATCGGTATCAAGGTCCCAATCGATGGACTTCTGCTCTGTTTCGTTAGGCAGTGGTTCACCCAGGATGTTCAGTTTTTCATTCACCAGATATTTCGACAATTCATGGGTCAATAATTTATTCACCTCATCAACCATGGCTGATTTACCGTACATTTTTTTCACCAGTCCGGCGGGTATTTTCCCCGGACGGAAACCCGGCATATTGGCTTTTTTCCGGTAATCTTTGAGTGCCTCTTCAACTTTGGATTCATAGTCGGTTTTCTCGATGGAAACGCGGATCAGTCCATTCAGTTCATCGATGTTTTCCCTGGTAATGTTCATATTCTTTGCTACTTAAATTTATTTCTTCGTATGCCTCAATTTTGCATTGAGATGGTATAAATTCAAAACCGCCCGGATCCTGAAAGGTTCCAAACGGTTAAGTTTTTTTCAGTACGGGCGAAGGGACTCGAACCCCCACATCATAGATACCAGATCCTAAGTCTGGCGCGTCTACCAATTCCGCCACGCCCGCTTTTTTAGGCGGCGCAAATATAGCTGAATTTTTCAAACTGCACAATTTTAGCATTCAATAATGAAAATCAGGACTATTTCGAAGGGTGTTCAAATTTTTCCCGTTTTTTTCTGAGGATGAAGTTTTGACCCAGGTATACTTTCCTGACCATTTGATCGGCTGCCAGTTCTTCGGCAGTTCCGGACTTCAGGATGGCTCCTTCAAACAGCAGGTAAGAGCGGTCGGTAATAGCCAGGGTCTCGTGAACGTTGTGATCGGTAATGAGGATACCTATATTTCTGTCTTTCAGATGGTAAACAATGTTCTGAATATCTTCAACCGCAATAGGATCGACACCGGCAAAAGGTTCGTCCAGCAATATAAATTTGGGATTGATGGCCAGGGCCCTGGCAATTTCAGTTCTCCTGCGTTCGCCTCCCGACAACTGGATACCTTTGCTCTTTCGGACATTGCTCAGTCCGAATTCGGAGATGAGTTTTTCCAGTTGTTCCTTTTGTTCTTCACGCGAAAGCTTGGTCATTTCGAGCACTGCCCTGATGTTGTCTTCCACGCTGAGGTGACGGAACACCGATGCTTCTTGTGCCAGATAGCCAATTCCCTTTTGTGCCCTTCGGTATACGGGTAAGCCGGTAATTTCTTCATCATCGAGAAAGATCCGGCCTCCGTTGGGTTGAATCAAACCAACAATCATGTAAAACGAGGTGGTTTTACCAGCACCGTTAGGTCCCAGCAAACCTATAATTTCACCCTGGTTGACCTCAATGGTAACCCCCTTCACCACGGTTCGGCTCCGGTAACTTTTTTCAATATGATCGGCTAAAAGTTTCATGCTGCAGTATTAAGGCTTTTCTTCACTTCCGT
The DNA here is from genome assembly GCA_016938055.1 of Prolixibacteraceae bacterium. Lineage (GTDB taxonomy): Bacteria > Bacteroidota > Bacteroidia > Bacteroidales > Prolixibacteraceae > Roseimarinus. The sequence continues at coordinate 663 of JAFGVJ010000313.1, read as the reverse complement.
CGATATAACTCCGGTCGAAAGGTACTTCGTCTTTGATGGCTTTGTTCGCAGGTTTTCCAACTTGACCTTCCTCTTCTTTTGCCATTCGTTCCCTCTTCCTGTGAACAGAACGTGAAACGAACACACTTATTTCATATAAAACAATCAGCGGGACACAAACCAGTACCTGACTAAAGATATCGGGTGGCGTAATAATGGCACTGATGATGAGTAATAATACGTAAGCATGTTTCCGGTATTTACGCATAAATGTAGGGCTCAAAAGGCCTATCTTGCTCAGAAACAAAACCACAATGGGTAACTCAAAAATGATTCCGGAAGCAAAAGTCACGGAAGTGACTGTGGCAATGTAAGAATTCAACTTGATGGTATTGGCAATTTCCTGGCTCACATTGTAGGAACTTAAGAAATGCACTGACAATGGTGTGATGATGTAATACCCAAACAAAATTCCCAAAATGAAGAGGACCGAAGAATAAAACACGGCACCAGTAGCATGTTTGGCTTCGTTACTGTGCAGGGCAGGTTTAATAAAGCGCCAGACTTCCCAGATGACATATGGGCTGGCCACAATTAAACCGGCAATGAGTGACACTTTGATATGCGACATGAACTGCCCTGCCATCTCGATGTTGACAATGTTCAGCGGAGTTGTATTGATCC
>JAFGVJ010000312.1 GCA_016938055.1 Prolixibacteraceae bacterium | reverse complement strand
TGGTGAGCAGGCCCGTGCCTCAGAGTTGACCCTGAAGGCCGACGGGAGCATGTCGGGGGCTTTGACAGGCTCCTGGAGCTACAATGCAAGTAAAAAGCAGCTCACCCTGGGGAATGTGATTGTTTGCGTAGAACGTGAAGTGGACTGGGAAGCCAATCCGCGCCGCGTAACCCTGGTATATGCAGGAACTGAAAAGAATTTAAACGCCACCTATTGGGGCAAAAAGACGAAATGATTATTAAAGAAGTATCCATATGAAAATGAAATTAAACATCAGTATAGTGCTGTTGGCCCTGTTGCTTTCAACAGTAGCTGTGGCTCAAAATGCCAGAATTAAGATCGATCTGGATCGTAAAGTGGGTGAGATTGACAAGTTGCTGTACGGCAATTTTGTGGAGCACCTCGGTCGTTGTGTATATGGTGGAATTTATGAAGAAAATTCACCTTTGTCCGACGAAAACGGCTTCCGGAAAGATGTACTGGAAGCGGTGAAAGGCCTCAATGTAAGCATCACCCGTTATCCCGGGGGAAATTTTGTTTCGAATTACCATTGGAAAGATGGCATAGGACCCAAAGACGAGCGACCGGCACGCATGGAACTGGCTTGGGCCCGCCTCGAGAGCAACCGTTTTGGTACCAACGAATTCATGGACTATGCCCGACTGATGGGCACCGAACCCTATTTTTCGGTGAACATGGGAACCGGCACCATCGAAGAAGCCCAGCAGTGGGTGGAATATTGTAACGTGAAAGAGGGTCCTTATTATGCCGAATTGCGCAAGCAACACGGCTACCCCGAGCCCCACAACATCAAATACTGGAGCCTTGGCAACGAGATGGACGGCTTCTGGCAAATGGGGCACCTCAATGCCGAAGATTATGCCAAGAAAGCACGCGAAGCAGCCAAACTCATGAAACTCACTTCGCCCGACATCAAACTGATTGCCGCCGGTTCGTCCAACTACCGTCCCAATGCCGATCCCAATGAATGGAATGCCGAAATTTTGGCAGAACTCCGTGACGTGGTAGACTACCTTGCTCTGCACATGTACGTGGGCAACCCCGAAGATAACTACTATAATTACCTGTCAACTCCGCTGGTGTTGGAACAACGTACCCACATTGTCAAAGGCCTGATTGCCCGTGAAATGGAAAAAGCCAATCGTGGCAACCGGGAACCCATTTACATTGCCTGGGATGAGTACAACTCGTGGTACCGTGCCCGCGACGAGGAAACCATGGCCGGAACCCGCGCCCTGGAAGAACACTACAACCTCGAAGACGCGCTGGTTATTGCCGGTTTCCTGAATGCCTTTGTGCGCAATGCCGACATTGTGAAAATGGCCAACATGGCCCAGCTGGTGAACGTGATTGCCCCCATTTTTACCAACGAAGAAGGGCTGTTCCTGCAAACCATTTATTTCCCCCTGCAGTTGTTTGCACAGAATGTGCATGGCACATCGCTCGATGTTTTTGTGGAAAGCGAAAGCTACGATACCGATGAGTTTTTCATTGGTCTGGGTGAATCAACCACCGTTCAGAAAGATGTGCCCTATCTCGATGTTTCGGCCGCCTACCTCGATGGTGAAGTGATCATCAACGTGGTGAACCGCCACAAGGACAAGGCCATCACCACTGACATCATTGCCCAAACCGGCGCTTTCGACGGACTGGTGGAAATCAAAGAGGTAAACGGACCCGGCATCAAGGCCAGAAACGATTTTGGCTTAAGCGAAGTAAAAACGGTCACTAAAGAACCGGTAAAAGCAAAAGGAACTATACTGACTTACAGCTTCCCGGCCCACTCGTTCACTCAGATGCGTGCCAAAATCAAACAATAATTTTCCAATAATCTGCCTTTAATGTTGGTATGAATAGCCCCGGGTTTAAACCCGGGGGTTAGAATGAAAAGAATATGAAAACACGAAGTTTTATAGTTGCAATATTCATGGTATTGGGTACCCTTTCCATGGCACAAAGCAGCCAAATTATTGTGCACGATCCGGTGGCCATTGAAGCCGATGGAAAGTATTATATGTTTAGCACCGGCGTGGGCATCGCCGGCTGGGTATCCGACGACATGGTCCACTGGCGTTTCCTCACCCAGGTATTCAATCCCATTCCCGAGTGGGCCAAAAAGGCGGTGCCCAAGTTCGATCGCAACATGTGGGCGCCCGATATCTCCTACCACAACGGGAAATACTACCTGTATTATTCCATCTCGTCGTTTGCCAGTAATCTTTCATCGATAGGGGTAGCCACCAACGAAAGCCTTGATCCCGAACACCCCGATTACCGATGGGTTGACCATGGCCCTGTGGTTTCGTCGGTACCAGGGCGCGACCTGTGGAATGCCATTGATCCCAACCTTATTTTTGATGAGAACAAGGTCCCCTGGATGGCTTTTGGTTCGTTTTGGAACGGGCTGAAGATGGTAAGGCTAAACACCGATTTACTATCGGTGGCCGAGCCGCAGCAGTGGAAGACCATTGCCGCCCGCGAGCGCGACTTTGAGCTGCCCGATGAAGATCCGGGGAATGCCGCCATTGAGGCTCCCTTTATTTTTCAAAAGGGCGACGAATACTACCTTTTTGTGTCCTTCGACCTTTGTTGTCGGGGTGAACGCAGTACCTACAATGTGAGGGTAGGGCGCTCCAAATCTGCTACCGGTCCTTTCCTCGACAAAAAAGGAAAAGATCTGGCCAAAGGCGGTGGTACCCTGGTGGTGCAGGGCGATGAAAATTACTACGGCATTGGCCACAACTCGGTATACACCTTTGGCGACAAAACCGTGATGTACAGTCATGGCTACGACAAGCACGACAAAGGAAAACCCAAGCTGATGGTCCATTTTCTTGTATTTGATGCCGAAGGCTGGCCGGTGGTGAAGGAGTGAAAATAGGAAGAGGTTGAGGCAGAAGTTGAGGCAGAGGTTAAGGTTTGGACAGAAAAACTGAATGAATTGAATAGACTGAAAGAATCTGTCTTTATAACCGCTTTCAATTGTTTCCAATCGCCTTCAACCCTTTGTCTTTAGAATTTTAGAATTATGCACAGCATAATCAGCGTAGCGAAGCACAGTTAATTTGGAATATGTTATTTGAATTTCGTTATTTGGAATTTGTTATTTGGATTTTGTTATTTGGAATTTTTTTCCCCTTCATTGACCTTCCATCGCTTCCTCGGCCTTTTGTACAGTGCGGAAGGTAAAATGCTTCTGAATCACATAACTGTATACTACCACCACCATGGTCGTAGTAATTTTAGAGAAGGTGGCGTACCAGCCAAAAACTTCCACAAACAATTTCAGCAACACGTAGTTCAGCAAGATGGAACCGCCCACCGACACTCCGTAGCGAAATAGCTGAATTCTTCCCCGTAAATCCGATTGGGTGAAAGTGACATATTTCCCCAGCAAGAAGCCAGTTGAAAAAGTGATGGGAAAAACAAACAAAAAGGCAGCAATGTGCGGGCTGATGGTCAAGAACCATAAATCGACGTTCTGTTTCTGAAAAACATACGTGTAAAAAATGAAATACAGGAAGATGTCGAAAACCGTGTTCATTCCGCCGGTGGCAGCATAACGGAAGGTGACCTGTTTGATATAGGGTTGAAAGGGTTGATAAAACCAGTCGATCACAGCAATGATCAGGTCCCTGATAAGTCTTGATAATTGAAGCATGAATTGTTTTTGTTTCCTGAAAAAATGCGAAGATAAACACTTTTAGTGTTGATCTCATAAATGCGCTTCAAGATACAATTTTTATGTAAAAAACTAATATTTTACAACTGAAGGTAGATGTTTTCCATCAATTCTTCCATTTTTTTTGCAGTGTCCATGCTGCTTCCGCTAAAATTGTTCACCATAATGGCAAAGGCCAGCGGAGTTCCTGTGCGGGTGGTCATGTAACCGGCAAAGCTTCGAACCCGTGTCATGGAACCACTTTTGGCATGGGCTTTTCCTTTCAAAAATGAATCGTGAAAATAAAATTGCATGGTTCCTTCCAGTCCGGTAAGGGGGATGGACGAAAGATAGTCTTCGAAATACCTGCTGCTCTTCATTTCGATCAGGATGTTCACCAAAGTCTCAGCGCTGATGGCATTGGCCCTGGACAAACCGCTGCCATCGGCCATGAAAAAAAACTCCGTATCGATACCCCGGTTCTTCCAATAATTCACAATGGCTTTTACTCCGGCTTCGGTCGTTCCGGTGCCGTTCAATACCAAGCCCAGGTGTTTACAAAGGTGCTCGGCACACAGGTTCATGCTTTCGTGGTTGATCACTTTGATGAGCTCTGAAAGCGGAGGCGATTCATGGGTGAAGAGGATGGTATTGGATTGAAAGCTTGGTGAAGAATAGTCAGCCGGGATGATCACGACTCCGATTTCTTCCAGCGCTTGCTTTAGGTCCTGTACCAGCAATGCTGCCGGATCGGGGATAGAAGCCCTGATACGAAACGAAGCCTTGTTCACAGGCAAGGTGCCTTTGATGACCCTGAAGCTATCGAAAGGACTGCCAAACACGTAGGCCATGTCGCGCTGATCGTTGGATGACACTACTTCGTTCTGAACAATCAGCCCAGGAATTTTCGGGAGGGTATCGATGATGACAGCCGGGCCGCCCTTGTTGGAGGCTGTTTGAAATACCAGTTCGAAAGTGTTGTCGTACAGGGCGATCGGACCTGCTACCGCACCGTAATAGTTTCCCAGATCTTCCCAGATCCAACTGCGGGGTACATCACGGTCGGGATAAATGCTTTGATCAATCTCGATGTTGCCCCTGATGGTATCAATGCCCGATAGTTTGATTTTTTGTGCCCATGATGACAAGAATTCATGCTTTTGATCTTTCGCATGAAAATAGGCTGAACCCAGGCTTGGATCGCCCCCGGCTAGTACAATTAATTTTCCTTGTAAGGTTTTTTGGGTCATTGAGCCTGCATAGCCCACCTTTGTTTCGAAACGAAAATCTTTGCCCAACACTTCCAAGGCTGTAGCGCTTGTCACCAGTTTTAGCACCGATGCCGGCGTAATGCTCCATGAAGACTGTTGTGGCATAAGTTCTTCACCCGTGTTGCAGTTCCTGACCGAGATGCTTATCGGAGCCTGTTTGAAATCTGGATTGTTCGTGAAATGTTTCAGTAGTTCCTGTCCGGGTTGTGCAAGTGCAGCGTACACGTTGGACATGAAAAAAAGGAGGTAGATGGTTTTCTGCATGTTTTTGGCCTGGATTGTTTGAGGTAAAAATAATCTTTTCGGACTGAAACTGGGTTCTTTTTACTACTTTAGGTGACTTAAAGTTGTGAACGATGTTGCGGAATATCCTGATTGTTGGGGCCGGAGGTTTTATCGGATCGGTAGGGCGTTACCTGAGCCAGCTGATGATTGAGAAATTTTTCCATAGCACTTTCCCCTGGGGTACATTCTTCATAAATGTGCTGGGCAGTTTGCTCATAGGCATCATCTATCAGCTGGCCGAGCAGGGAAATTACCTGAATGCCGAATGGCGCTTGTTTCTGGCCGTAGGCATTTGCGGCGGTTTTACCACCTTTTCGGCCTTTACTTACAACAACCTGGACCTTATCAGGGAACATTCAGGCGGACTCATGTTGCTCAACGTGTTTGGCAGCATCCTACTCGGCATCCTCGCCGTTTATCTGGGCATGATTTTGATCCGTTCAATTTTTTAACCATGGAAGCTAAAGGAACTGCAGTTATACTGAAAATCTTTGTCGGTGAATCGGACCGCGTTGGTGG
>JAFGVJ010000311.1 GCA_016938055.1 Prolixibacteraceae bacterium | reverse complement strand
CAATTTGAATGGCATATCGAGCAGAAAGCCAAAGCCTTTGTGAACGATCAGGTGGTCTCGGTGGAAGAGGCCCTGGCCGGAGCCCGCGACATAGTGGCCGAATGGATCAGCGAAAACAGCCGGGCCCGCGATGCCGTTCGGTTTCTTTTTAAACGGAGCGCCATCATAACGTCGAAATTGGTGAAAAATAAGGAGGCAGAAGCGCAGAAATACCGCGATTATTTCGAGTGGAAAGAGCCGCTGCAACGTTGTGCTTCACATCGTTTTCTGGCCATCAAGCGTGCAGAGAAGGAAGGGTACTTAAAGGTTGCTATCGGTGTTGAGGAGGAACCGGCCCTGGAAAAGCTGGAACAAATTTTTTTGCGGGGCAATACCTCGTGCCGTGAGCACATGAAACTGGCGCTGAAAGATGGGTACAAGCGTTTGCTGGCCCCATCGATTGAAACCGAATTCACCCAGCTTTGGAAACAAAAAGCCGATCTGGAGGCCATCAGTGTTTTTGCTGAAAACCTGCGCCAGTTGTTGCTGGCACCACCGCTTGGGCCTAAAAGGGTGCTGGCCATTGATCCGGGTTTTCGTACGGGGTGTAAAATTGTTTGTTTGGACGAAACCGGTGTTTTGTTACACAACGAAACCATTTATCCACACCCGCCACAGCGCGAAGTGCGCGAAGCAGCCAAAAAACTTTCCACCCTGGTCAGTTCCTATAAAATTGATGCCATTGCTGTGGGAAATGGGACCGCGGGGCGCGAAACCGAACAATTTATCAAATACATGCGGTTCGACCGTGAGTTGACGGTCTATTCGGTGAATGAAGACGGGGCTTCGATTTATTCGGCCTCCAAAATTGCCCGTGATGAATTTCCTGCTTACGATGTTACCGTGAGGGGCGCCATCTCCATCGGGCGCCGTTTGATGGATCCCCTGGCCGAACTGGTAAAAATTGAGCCCAAATCGATTGGGGTGGGGCAGTATCAACACGATGTGGATCAGAAACTTTTGCAGGAGAACCTCGATCAGGTCGTGGAATCGTGTGTGAACAAGGTTGGGGTGAACCTCAATACGGCCAGTCAGCACCTGTTGACCTATGTGTCGGGTTTAGGGCCGCAGCTGGCTCAGAACATTGTTGAATACAGGGCAGCCAACGGACAGTTTGTTTCACGCAAGCAGTTGCTGGAAGTACAACGCATGGGGGCCAAGTCGTTTGAGCAGGCTGCCGGTTTCCTTCGTATCCCGGGAGCTGAGAATCCACTCGATCAGTCGGCAGTGCACCCCGAATCGTATCCCATTGTGGAGCAGATGGCCAAAAATTTGAACACCACGGTGGAGACGCTCATTGCTTCGGAAGATATGAGGCAGCAGATCAATTTGCAGGATTATGTAAGCGCTCAGGTGGGACTTCCTACCTTAACGGACATCCTGAAGGAACTGGCCAAACCGGGGCGCGACCCGCGGGAAAAAATCCGTTTCTTCGAGTTCGACGATCAGGTTAAGACCATTGAAGATTTAAAGGTGGGAAGTATTTTGCCAGGAATCATCACGAACATTACCCGTTTCGGGGCATTTGTTGATATAGGGATCAAGGAAAACGGGCTCATCCATGTGTCGCAACTCACAGATCAGTATATCGACGACCCGGCAAAGGTGGTTCGCTTAAACCAGCACGTGAAAGTTAAGATTATTGAAGTTGACCTGGTACGAAAAAGGATCCAGTTGTCGATGAAGCAAGCCCTTTAATTCAGGCCGAATTCTTCGTCGTACAAATCTTCCTGGCTTTCAAATTCAGCTTCAAGAAAATCTTCGGCTTCACCAATCAATTGTTCAATCAGCTCTTCGCTCACTGGTTGTTCGTCGATCCAGTGAATGACCTGATCTTTGCTAAAATCATCGACATCACACTCTACGATGAACCTTGGTGATTCGTTATGAACCACATAAATGGTGTCGGGTGATTCCTGTGAATTGTCGGCGAGTAAAAATTTTGGTAACATATATGGTATTGGATTAATTTGCTACAAAAGTAGTACTTTACTTCTTATTTTTAATATTTTTAGCATGATTTGAAAAATTATGCTTGACGTTGAGAAAAATATGCTTATATTTATTTCTCTTTAACAGAGTTTTGAAAGATGAATTTTTATAAGTATTAATTTTTAAGCTATGAGTAAAATTTCAAAAGAACTAGTAGGTGCCTCAGCTATTCCAATTATCTTATCTATTCTGGATAAAGATGAAAGCTACGGCTATGAAATCATGCAGAGTGTAAAAGAACTTTCTGAAAACAGGATTGAGTGGAAAGAAGGTAGTTTGTATCCGGTTTTGCATAAACTTGAGAAGAATGGTTTAATCAAATCATTGTGGAAAATGGCCGATAACGGCCGTCATCGCAAGTACTATGCCATCAACAAAAAGGGTAGAAAAGCATTGCAGGACGAGATTGATAACTGGCGTCTTGTGCAAAACATGTTGAATGGTTTATGGGCCAATTTGACACCTATTCAGTAAAAAATTTAATTGCGAAATGCGAAAAGGGAATGACTGTCAGGTTATTCCCTTTGCTATTTATTGGATTAAATTGCCAAATGTTTTTTTGAATTTCTCCATCTTGGGTTGAATCACTATTCTGCAATAGGCTTGGTTATTGTTTCTGGCATAATAGTTTTGGTGTTCTTTTTCGGCCAGATAAAAGTCTTTCAATGGGGAAACCTCGGTCACGATCGCTTGGTCATATACTTTTTCCTGATTCAGTTTCTGAATGATTTCACGGGTGAGCTTTTCCTGCATCGGGTTGGTGTAAAAAACTACCGAACGGTATTGAGTGCCAACATCGGCACCCTGGCGGTTCAAGGTTGTGGGGTCGTGGGTGAGAAAAAACACTTCCAGCAATTGACCAAAAGAAATCTCCCCGGGATTGAATTCAATACGGATCACTTCGGCATGACCGGTTTCGCCGGTACAAACATCGCGATAAGTCGGATTGGGGAGTTGGCCTCCAGCGTATCCCGATTCTACTTTTTTTACTCCTTTTAACTTTAAAAATACGGCTTCGGTGCACCAGAAGCAACCGCCGCCAAAAACTGCTGTTTCGGCATTTGTGGGCATCGTCATCATGATGAGCAGGCTTATTGTGATGAATAATTGTTTCATTGGAAGTAAACAGTTGAAGGGGGGAAATGGTTGAGGTTAAGGCTGAGGTTGAGGTTGAGGTTGAGGTTAAGGCTGAGGTTAAGGCTGAGGTTGAGGTTAAGGTTAAGGCTGAGGTTAAGGTTAAGGCTGAGATAGCTTGTTGCTTGTTGTTGGTTATCGGTTGCCCTCCTTCGCCAAGGCTACGGCGGATGAATCGGTTGTCAGTTATCGGTTTGTCCATGCCTAAATAACGTTGACCAAATTAGACGTTATTTTTCTCAACCTTAGCCTAAACCTCAACCTTTTTGTCTGTTTTTCACTGGGGTGCCGTTAAGTGCTAGTAATGGCTGAGAGCGGGCAGGGGTCCGCTGAAGATGAGGGCTTCGTAGCGGAACAATTCAGCAGTATGCCAGCCATCGCGGCCCAAACCGGCTTTGTTTTGGCTGCAGTTGGCTACAAATTCTTCTTTGCTCCAATGGGTTTTTGTAGCCACTTGAGGCAGGAAAGTACCGGATTGAAATCCTTTCCGGATGTAAATACCATGTTTCCCCAATTCCAGTTCATCGGGCGATTGAATGGCTTCGAGGGGTGTTAATACAGAGATTTCCAGTGTGAGTTCCCGGAGTTCATCCGCTTGCAAGGGTTCAAATCGATGATCGTGAAAGGCCGATGACAGGGTGACACTTTGAATGAGTTTGAACAAAGGTTGATCGGACTGAAATTGCCCGATACAGCCCCTGAGTTTTCCCCGGTGATACAACGAAACAAACAGTCCGCAGCAATTTTCCAGGGCCGGTGTCATCAACTGTTCACCACGGTAAGGGCTTGTTAGCCCAAAATGGTGGAACAAAGTATCGGCTGCCAATCGGAGCAGGTTTTGCTGGTCGGCTGGTGATAAAAGAATGCTGCTTGCTTTCATGCCACGTTCATTCAATCATTTTTTTCATTTTCATTCCGGTGACAATGAGTTCAATGATTTCATCGTTGCTGAACCTGCTTTGGTTGATGGTCAGGTCAAAATCATCAACTTCCACCGTTTTTCCTTTCATTGAATTACGGAAAGTGAAGCGGTCTTTTTCGGTTTTTTCAATGCAATGCAAAGCTTCTTCGCGCGTGTATTTTTTGGTAGTCATCACCTTTTTGACACGCCATTCGAGGGGTGCAACAATCCTGATGTGGAAGGCCAGTTCCAGGTCGGAGCAAATGATGTTAGCCCCCCGGCCCAGGATGATCTTGTGCCCTTCGACAGAAAAACGTCTGATGACGTTGATGACCGTGTTGCGCATTCTCTTTTCCAGATGGTAATCCTGTGAAAGAAAAGCCTGCACAATGTCGTTCAGTACCGAACGATCATGCACCTTAAACACTGTTTTGATTTTTTTGGGATCCAGTTGCAGTTTTTCAGCCGATTCGTGCAGTACTTCCTTGCTGATCACGTTCCAATGTCCGGTGTTATGGATTTGATTCAGCCTTGCTGCCAAATCCTTTGCCAGCCGCTGTGACGAGCAACCTGCCATGCGGGAAATGGTGACCACCGGACCTGGTTTGGTCTTCAGATCATTCAGATCGGGTTCACCAAACCTTTTCGACATGTAATTGTAAAGAATATCGCTCATAAACAACCATTTTAATGCTTCATAATTTACGAAAATATTGGCGCATCTGCTTTGTATTGCCCTTCCTTTTTTTGCGCTAAAACACGATTGTTTTTTGAATTTTTGCCCTCGTTTTTATCGAAAGGCTTGAACATTTGTAAAATTGCTTTGTTTAAACCTTGATTCTTCTACGAAGAAGTAAAAATTGGATCTATTAGAATTGGTGATTGTGCCATTTTTTTAGGTTTTTGGGGTTAAATGCCGTCTGTTTTACAGATGGCATTTATTTTTTTGTGGCTCTTTGGTTTTCTGCCCATTAGCAGTAACGAGGCGTTGATGATAAAAGCCACAAAAATGAGCGTATTACTCCAATGTCCGTACTGCGTATATTGCAGAATTTTGCCAGCAAGCGCAATACCGCCGCCCGAGAGGATGGCCATCGATACGTAAACCGACTTCGATCTTATACCCAACAGACCCAATAAAACCGGTAAGATAAAAGCTCCGGAGTAAACAGCCAGGGCCATCAACAACATCTCGATGATGGAGGTCATCTGGGTGGCAATAACAATGCTGAACATTCCTGTAAGCAGAATGATGATGCGGGTTAATTTTAAGGTTTTCTCGCCAAAATGATTTTTTGAAAGAATGTCGGCGATGATGATGGAGGCACTCAGGAGGGTGGTGTCGGCCGATGAAAGGACGGCACTGAGCAGGGCAATCACCACCAGCGGAACCGCCCATGGTGGTAAAACCCGATGACTGATTTCGACCAGACTGGCTCCTTGTCCGGCAACACCATTCAGCAGGGTGCCTGTAACACTGAGGTAACCAATCATGAAAGCCACCGGGATAAGGATGAGGGCAGTTGTTAGCAGTGCCCGCCTCGCCACTTTTTCACCGTTGGCACAGAACAGCCGGGTATATATATCGGGTCCCACAGTGAAGGTGGTGGCGTAAGTGATGAGCAATATCAAAAGGTCAACCGGTCGAAAATGTTGGTTAAAGGGAAAGCCCGGCAATGTCAGTTGTCCGGATGGCTGATGCAGGTATTTGGACGAATAAAAGGTGAGCAGCAACAAGCCGCCAACAATGAGGATGGCTTGCAGAAAGTCGGTTTTCAAAATTGAAATTTGTCCGCCTGCAATGGTATAAAGGGTAAAAACCATTCCGGCAAGTACCACACCAGTGGTGTAGTCGATTCCGGCAAAGCTTTGCAATATACGGGCTGCAGCTATCAGTTGTGCTGCCACAATGCCCAACCATGCAATTGGGATAACGTAAGCCGCTATTTGTTTCGCGCTTGGCCCGTGCAAGGTTTCGAGTAAATCGGGTAAGGTGAAGCGACCCATGCGGGTGATTTTTCCGGTTAGGGGCCATAAAACCAGCAAACCAATGGCAGCGCTGAGCATGAACCAAGTGCTGGCACCAGCCATACTTTCTCCTGCATCGATGGCGCCAATCACTGCCGAACCACCCAGAATGGTGGCTACAAGACTGCCCGTTACCTGCCAGTAATTTCCCTTTTTATGGGCGACAAAAAAACCATGATAGTTTTCTACCCTGGCATAACTACGCAGGCCTATGTAAATCAAAACCAGCAGGTAAACGATTAAAATAAGATTGGTGATCAACATAAGGCACTGATCATTTGCTGGTTAGTATCAATGCCGATATGGCTTGGGATAATTTTTCAATCCCGGCCGGCTTTTGAATGATCTGGTTATTTTTCCCCTCAAATTTGTCGAGCAGATCGTGATCGATGTTGTAGCCGGTGAGCAATACCAGTTTTAATTGAGGATTGATGGTTTTTAAGCGTTGATACACCTCGGCACCGTCCATTTCGGGCATGAATTTATCGAGCACCACCAGATCGATGTTTTCAAAATTCTCGCGATAAAATTTCAAGGCCCTTTCGGGGCTGGCAAAGCTGAAAACGTTGTATCCCAGTTTTTTCAGAAGCTCGCCGGTTACAATGCGCACCACATCTTCGTCGTCAACAATCATCAGGTTGGCCGATCCCTTGATAATCAACTGTTCATCGGGCTGGATGCTGTTCCGCAGCAATTCTTCGGCGGGTTGAGGCAGGTAAATCATCATTTCTGTTCCCTTGTCGCTGCTGTTTGTTTTGATCATTCCACCATGTTCCTGAATGATTTTTCTGGCAACGGTGAGACCCAAGCCTGCATTCTGGAGGTTGGTTTTGGTGGTATAAAACGGATCGAAAATTTTTGAAAGTTCAATTTTTTTGATGCCCGAACCGGTATCGGTTATTCTGATCCTGATGTATTTGCCCTGGTCGGGTTGTGTAGGATCATCTTTTTCTTCAAAATAAACAGCTTTGGTTTCAATGAACAGGTTTCCACCCTGGGGCATGGCATCTTTCGCATTTTCGATGATGTTGAGCAAGGCCCGCTGTATTAGTGAAGAATCGCCAAATACAAATTCAAATTTTCGGTCGAACGAGGTTTTGTACACCAACTGTTGTGGCAGCTCCATCTGATTGACCAATTGGTCAATTAATTGAGGCAAATTGATCAGTACATTGATTTTTGATTTGTTTTTTGAAAAAGACAACAAGCTGTGCGTGAGTTCTGATGATCGGGTGATGGTCTCAAAAAGTGCATCGGCATATTTCCCCAAAAGCGGGTCGGTCAGGTTGCTTTTCAGCAGAAAGGCATTCCCATACATGGCCATCAGGTGGTTGTTGAATTCATGGGCAAAACTGTTGGCCATGTAACTGAGGGTTTTCATCCGCTCAGTGTTGATGTTCCTATATTCTTCCTCTTTGATACTCGAAATATCATCAATGGTGTGGATCACGTAGGCAACTTCGTGAAACTGGTCGAGCAATTGCTGGAAATTTGACTGAATCCATTGTTTCTCCCCTTTCGGACCGTTCATTTGCAGTACCTGTTGGAACGAGGATTTTACATCGGCAAAAAGTTCCGAAAAATTGTTGATGATTTCTGAAAGATGCCCGGTATGAATCAGTTCGTCCAGTTTAATTGTTGTTCCTTCCTGGAATTTGAAATTCAGCAGGGTGTTGTATTGGGCGTTACAGGTTACGATGTTCCTGTTTTTATCGAGCAAGGCAATGCCGGTAGGAGCATTGTTGAAGATCGATTCATAGCGGCTCAGCATGGAAGCAAGAGAATGGTTCCGAAGGTAATCGGTACTGATATCGGCCGCATGCATCATCACCATCCACTTGTGGTCCAGCTCGAAAGGGGTCAGGGTTACTGCAAAATATTTTTCCCCGCTGATGCTGAGGATGATTTTTTGGGCTTGTTGGGTTTCAATGGCCGATGTAAAAAGCTTTGCAAGTTCGGGGTGCAAGGCAATAAAATCGGAAAAATGAAAACTCATTGCGCCCTCGTTCATGGCAAAAAGTTCCGGAAGTTTCTGGTTGTATTTTATCAATAGCTGATTGGCATCGAACAGTCCGATGGCCACCGTGAGGTTCCGGAACATGGAAGCATTCAGCTGGTTTTCGGCAGTGAGCAATTCATTTTGTTTTCTGATGATGTCGATGTTTTTCAGGTACACCAGCAGGTAATTCAGTTCGGTTTTTTCTTTAAAAAATACTGGATGAATTTTGAGGTAGCAATAATGACCATTTTTGAGTTCCAGTTCGCTTACAAATTCCGTGGTTTTCCCTTTCCTGAATTTTTCAATGTTGCCCGAAATACTGGTGTAATCGGTTGGTTTAAAAAACTCGGCCAAAGTGTTTTTTCCTCCTTTTTTGGGATGAAGGCCGGTTGAGTTGGCAAATTCGATGTTAAAATAGGGCAGGTTTCCATCGGGATCGGCAATGGCAAAAGCCATTGGGGCATGATCAATCAGTTCGTTTTTCTGGGCAAGCTCATTGCTTATGAGTTGTTCAGCCCGTTTGCTGTCGTTGATGTCTTCGAGGATGTAAAAATAAGCTTCGCGCCCTTTCACTTCGGTAATAGTTGCGGTTAGCTCAAACCATTTGATGCGCTTGAATTTGGTTTCAAAGCGAAAAATCAGGCTCTCACTGAAGTTGCTTTTTGACCGCAAACGTTCGAAATATTCCTCAACAAGGGGTTTGTCTTCCAGCACAACCTGGTGAATGAGCTGAAATTTTGAGTTGATGAGTTCTTCGGGTTGAAAACCGGTTATTTCGGTGAAGCGGTTGTTGAGAAAGACCACCTGATCGTCCTGCATGGTGAGGATGGCCTGTCGGGTTTTATTCAGGTAAGATTTGATCAGTTTTTGATCATCTTTCAATTGCTGTTCATTTTTTTTCAGCATGCTTACATCCTGGAATACCCCTTCGAAACCAATGAGGGTTTGCTGTGGGTCGTAAAGGGGATTGGCCACCGATACTATGAAGCGTGTTTCATTGTTGATGATGATGCGGAAAGTGCTTTCCTGTTTTTTCGACAAACGGGTGGGCACAAACTGCGAGGCAAATTTCTTTTGGTCTTCGGGATGAACCATCGATTCAATTTGCTTTAAAGTAGCCTGACGACCATTGATTCCGAAGAGCAGCATGGTTTGTTCGGGAGCTGCTATAATCAGGTTTTTCAGGTTCAGTTCCCAGTAACCCATCTGCATCCACTCTGCCGCGCTTTTATATTTCTCGCGGGACTCTATCAGCTTTATCTCGTTGAGTTTATAAAAAGTGATGTCGGTATGGGTGCCCATGAATTTTTCGGGTTTTCCTTCGTTGGTGTAGGAGAGGATTTTCCCCCTGGCATGCATCCATTTGTATGAACCGTTTCGGCACCTGAAGCGGAAATTTACAGCATAGTTTTTACTGCGTGCTTCGAAATAGCTTTCGAAGCTATTGAAAACCAGGTCGAGATCGTCGGGGTGAATGTGTTTCTCGTAGGTTTCAAAATTGGTTTTGAGTTCTTCTTTTTCATAGCCAATCAACGAAGCCCAAACCCGTGAAAAATAGACTTCGTTGGTAATGATGTTCCATTCCCATACGCCGGTAGCACTGATTTCGAGCGACTGTTTCCACCGGTTTTCCTTCAAGATCAATGCTTCTTCGGTAATTTTCCGGGGGCTTACATCGCGAACAATCACCTGGATGATTTTTTCATCACCCAGCAAGATGGGAGACATTTTCAGATCGGCAAAAAAAACTGAGCGGTCGGGTTTTTCAAACACCCATTCAAAATGAAGCTGGTTGCCCTGCATGGCCTGCTGAATCAGGTCCAGCATTTTCATGCGCGAATGGTCCCCGTTGGGTTGCTGTTGCGGCGAGAGGTTCCAGAGGTTGTTGTTGTGCATTTCAGCTGCAGGGATGTTGAAAAGCTGCTGTGATTTCAGGTTGAACTCGGCAATTTTGTAATCCTTGAGGATCAGAATGGCATCGTTGGAGAAATCGAAGAGGTGCTTGAATTTCTTTTCACTTTTGACAATTTCGGCCTGGGCCAGCAT
>JAFGVJ010000048.1 GCA_016938055.1 Prolixibacteraceae bacterium | reverse complement strand
TTCCTCAACCAGTGTGAGTTCAGTAATAATGGGATCACGCACACCGGTATCGAGAATAAAATTCATGGTGTCGCTACCATTGATGCTCACAGGAATAATAATCAGGTTACTGATTTGTTTGAACTTGATGGTGGCTGTTTTTTTCTTTTCATTTTCGAAAAGAAAACCTACCGAAGGAGTATTATACAGGGCTTCGAAATTGATGTGTTCCGATAAGGGGACATAATCGCGTACCACCAGCAGGTTGTTCTCAATTTCGAAAATCAGGTAGAAATCGACCATCAGTTTTTCCAGCACTTCCTTGACAGATTTGTTGGAGATGCTCAGGTTTACCCGCTTGCCTTTGATCAATTTTGAGTTGTAATCAAAATCGATGTTAAACTGGTCACAGATTTTCCTGATGACATCTTCGAGGGGTTCATTTTCGGCAATGATGGAGATGTTCTGATCCAGAATGTTGATTTGCTTCTGGGCAATGGCCATTTTACAAAAGGTTCCTAAAAAGAGGAACATCACGATGGCTACAGATGTAAACAAGTGTGTTTTCATGGCTTTACTCTGTTACGGGTTGAATGAAATAAGTGTTGGCGCTTGTTTTGGTAAAACGAAGGTCAAGGGCCAGGGTCACCACTTCAACAATATAGTCGGGATTTTGCCGCTTGAATGTTGCGGTGATTTGTTGCCTGAGATCAATGTCGGGAGCAGTTTCAATGTACACATGATAAACGTGTTCAAGGGTTGCTATGACCTCGCCCAGGGTGGTGAATTCAAAGGTGAGTTCATTGGAATACCAGGCCAGAGGGTTTTGGTGCTCAAGACTGATTTTGTTCACTTGTAATGTTTTGGAGTGAAAGGTTCCCAGCTCACCCGGTAAAAGCGTTAGTTTGTGATGGTCGGCAAGGTGTTCGTCGCTGACTTCCACCCGACCGGTTTTCACGTATACCTGCACAGTTTCGGTTGAATCATAGGCCATTACATTGAATGAAGTTCCCAGTACTCTGATAGCTGTTTTTTTTGTTTTCACTATAAAACTCATATCGGGCTTAGTAACGACTTCAAAAAAGGCTTCTCCTTTCAAAACAACTTCGCGCGTCGACCCTTTGAAGTGTTTGGGATAACGAATGGTTGATCCGTGATTCAGGGTAACTGTGCTTCCATCGGGAAGCGTAATCCTCGGGTGGGAATAATCATTGTCGGCGGTAACATATTTGACCGGACTGTTTTCCAATACCTGACGAACCAAAAAGCCCGTAGCCAACAACAGCAATACAGCGGCAGCTACACGAAGTAGTTTTCCTATCCTAACCATCCTTTGAGGAGCTTTACGGCTGGTTTGCTGGTTTACTTTTTCCCAGGCAGCTTCGGTATTGACTGATTTCAGTTGGAAAAACAGGTCGATATTTTGCAGGTTTTGTTTAGAATCTTCGAGTGCTTCCCTGAAATGCGGATCATTTTTAACTTCAGCTGGAAGCTGATGGATTTCATCGGGTGCATTGTCCCGATCGTAAGTTCGTGCTATATGTTTCCAGATTTCGCTCATCGCCGTTCGTTCTCCACGTTTAATGTTGTTGTGTTGATGTATTGACAACCGAGGGTGGAACTACCCTGATTCCGGGTTTTGAAGTGATCAGTAGAAAGCCGATCATCAAGTGCCTAAATGCTTTCAATTGTTCGCGCAGCTCCTTCAAGGCTTGTCCCATTTGAGTTTCAACGGTCTTTACAGAAATATTCAGTAGCTCGGCTATCTCGCGGTATTTCAGGCCCTTTTCACGGCTGAGCAAAAAAATTTCTTTTCGGCGGGGAGGTAAGGCAGCAATGCTTTTCTCTATTTTTTCCATCAATCCAAGCTCCATGAAAAAGGGTTCAAGTGATTTCTCGCTCAGGGGAAGGTTTTGAATGGCCGTTTGGTATTCCTGCTTGATTTTTTCGTGTTTGAGGTGGTTCAGGCAACGGTTTCTGATGGCCCTGAACAGGTAACTTTTCACCGAAATGTTGATGTCAATTTTTGTACGGTCTTCCCATAATTTCACGAAGAAACCCTGCACCATTTCTTCACTTTCATCGCGATCGGCTAAAAAGGTACGGGCAAACAATACCAGTGGGGCATAGTAAGTTTTGAAGAGTCGTTCAAAGGCTTCCTTGTTGCCTTCCCTGATGAGCAGAAAAATGTCATGGTCAGTTTTCATACACCACTAAAAATACGAAAATTTATCAGGTCCGGGCAGTTTGGAGCCTGTTGTTTCATATTGACAATTCAAGGCTGGTTTACCTGTATTGTTAAATTGAAAAAGTTGTGAGCAAGCTTTTCAGACTTGAAAGGGTGCTAATGTTTGTAAATGTTGAAGAGATAAGTCGAATGGTCATCGCTTCGACAGCCTTAGTCGACGATGATTTGGTATTTTCCGAGCAAACCGACCAGCATTTTGCACTGTTGAAAAGTAACTTCCCTGAATGCCGTATTCCCAAGCTGCATATTGCTCAGGTCGCATTGTTCAAAACGGCACTCCACAAAACTGAAGCCCGAAAGGTGTAGTCCGTTGAAATTACACTCTTTAAAAACACAGTTTTCATAAATGGCAGCCACAGGTTTTTCATTCTGAAAGAAACTGCCCGTAAAGAGTTGATCAGTAATGAGTTTATCCACGGGTACTTTTAGTTTGGTTTGCTGTTTTTATTGCCCATTTTAAACAGGATTTCTTTTTCCTTTTTAGTCAGGCTGTCGTAGCCCGAACGTGATATTTTTTCCAGTATTTCGTTGATGTTCTCCTGGACCGAACGTTTTTGTTTGTTATACTCCCAATCGGTCATTTGCTGGGTATCGTTTTTCCGGTAACTGATACGCAGTTTGTTTTTTCGTTTGAAATACTCAGGAATGTTGAAGAGCAATTGATTGAAGCGGGCGGTGAGGTCGTGCCCCTTTTTCAGCTGATTCATGTAAATAAATCCCCAGAGTGCTCCACCAAGATGGGCAAAGTTTCCACCGGCATTGGATCCTGTAATCCCGATAAAGTAGATCAGGATGGAGGCAACTGCAATCCAGATAATTTTAATGGGGCCAAAAATTGAGCTGATAAGTATCAGATTCACCGAAAGGTTGGGGGCATACACTGCACTGGCTACCACAATGGCAATAATTGAAGCCGAAGCTCCCAGCAGCATCCCCGAATTTGCAAAGTTTTCAAAGGCAGGGAAAAGATTGTAAGCCAACATGTAGATTACTCCGCCAATGATGCCACCTATCAGGTAAATTCCAAGTAGTTTTTTTTCATCGAAATACATCAGGAAAATCTGCCCGAACCAGTAGAGCCACAACAGGTTAAAAAGGATGTGCAGAAAACTGTAATGCAGAAACATGTAAGTTACCAGCGTCCATGGACGGGTGAGCAATAAACCGGCATTCGACGGCAGGGCCAGCCACTCAATCAGCGGGAGTTCATGTTTAAAAAGTGTGAATACCACCAATACCATTCGCACCAGCAGAAAAACTGCCAGGTTAATGTAAATCAGTCGGGTTACAATGGAACCGTTCTTGAAAGTCTGTTTAATTTCATTCCACAAATCCATGCGCTAATCGAATCCAGGTTGGGTAATGTTTTTCATTAATGATTAGTAAAAGCTGGAACTTCGCTTGTTCCAGTATTTGATTAACAGGAAGCCAAAAATCATACCGCCCAGGTGGGCAAAGTGTGCTATGTTACTTCCGGCTTGCGACAAACCCAGCACCAATTCCAATACGCCATAACCAATTACAAAATATTTTGCTTTGATAGGAATAGGTGGAAAAAGCAGCATGAGTTGGGTATTGGGGAAAAGCATCCCGAAACCAAGTAAAACACCGAATACAGCGCCCGATGCACCCACGGTTGGAATGTTCATGCGAGTTTGTAACAGCTTGTCCATAAAACTAATGGCTTCAGTTTCGTAGGCCGATGATAGGGGGGCATTGTGCCATTTTGCTGCAAAATCCATCACGGAAGCACTGTTGAATCCCATGGAGGTAATGGTTCCCTGATATTTGTTGATGAAGGCTGAAAACAATTCAGGTGTTGGGGTATTCGAAAATGCGGTAATGGTTTTTGCCATGGGAGCAATTTCAATGAAATTCACAAAAGTGTGCAAAGCTGCAGCCCCAAGTCCGGTTACCAGATAATAAAAAAGAAAACGTTTGGGCCCCCATACACTCTCCAGTACCCGGCCAAACATGTAAAGGGCAAACATGTTAAAAAGTAAGTGGGAAAAATTCCCATGCATAAACATGTGCGTGATGATCTGAATGGGGTTAAAATATTCCGATGCCGGGTAGAACAGTCCCAGCAAACGGGTGAGGTTAATCCCGCGTGGCTCAAGAACCACAGTTGCAAAAAGCAGGATGGCATTGATGATAATCAGGTTTTTAGTTACCGGAGGTATCTGTGTGGATAAGGGCGATCGGTAATAGCTCATATGCAGTTTTTGATGTTTTTATTCTGTCAATAACAACTTTCGAACCAATCAGGTTTCCCTGCCAAAGTAAATGCTTATTCTGTCAGGCTGTCGGTCTTTATTTCAATTTTTTTTCAAGATCATCGGTAGGGATGATGTCCAGCACGGGTTTTCCACTTGGTGAAAAGTTAGGTGTTTGGCAGGCAAACAAACTGTCGATGAGGCTACTGGCTTCTTCCTGACTCAGTTGTGTGCCATAATTGATCGACGAAGCCACTGCCAGTGCAGTTGCCAGCTTTTCCCGGTTACGTTCTTTCAGGTTCGACGCGCTGTTTTTATACTCCTCGAGCAGTGTTTCAATCATTCCGGTGGCATTGCTGTTATCCATCATGCCCGGAATACCGTTAATGATAAAGGTATTGGAGCCAAATTCCCTGATGTCGAAGCCCACCTGGTTCAGGTCATCGAGCATGGTTAACAGCAAAGCTGCATCGGATGCATTGGTTTCAAGGGTTTGTGGAAACAACAACTGCTGACTGACACCCTGATGTTGGTTGAGACTGGTCATCAGTTTCTCATACAGAATGCGCTGATGTGCCCTGCGCTGGTCAATGACCATCAATCCCGATTTTACCGGAGTAAGAATGTATTTATTCTTGAAGAGAATGAAATTTTTTCCTTGTCCGGCTGGTGTTGTAGCTTGCATGGGGGCAAAACTTGTTTGTTCCTGCTCATCGGGTAGTTGCAGCTCATGATGCCTTGTTGGCGGGCCATACAATTTTTCCCAATGATCGGCTTGTTGCTGGGCCCTTTGACCTGTATATACCGGTGATGGTTTTGACACTTCATCAAAAGGGTTGTAATTGGGATTGATCTGAATTTGTGGCATCGAAAGTCCGTCGGTCGATTTGGGTGAGAGCGGAATGTCGAAGCTGCCGCTCTGGTCAAAATCGATGCTGGGTACAACGTTGAATTTTCCAAGCCCCTCACGTACTGCTGCATGCAACAGTTGCCAGATGGCACTTTCGTTTTCGAATTTGATTTCAGTTTTGGTAGGGTGAATGTTGATGTCGATGGCAGCAGGGTCTACGTCAAAAGCAATAAAATAAGCTGGTACCATTTCTTTGGGGAGAATCCGCTCGTAAGCCTGCATGATGCCCCGGTGGAAAAAGGGGTGTTTCATGTAACGCCCGTTCACGAAAAAGAACTGTTCACCAAAGGTTCGGCGAGCATATTTTGGTTGTCCAATGAAGCCTGAGATTAAGGCCAGCGATGTTTGGTTGCGGATGGGTACCAGGCTTTGGTTCATGTTGCTGCCAAAGAGGTGGACAATCCTTTGTTTGAAATTGCTGGCTGGTAAATCGTACAGCGCTGCCCCATTGTGGTGGAGGCTAAAGGAAATTTCGGGGCAGGCCAGGGCTACCCTTTGTATTTCAGTAATGATGTGTTTAACTTCAGTCGCATTGCTTTTCAGGAATTTCCTGCGGGCGGGCACATTGAAAAACAAGTTGCGTACCATGAAACTGGTGCCGTTGGTACTCGAAACAGCTGTTTGCGAGATGACTTCCGATGCAGCAATGTGAATGCAGCTGCCTATTTCATCACTTTCGCGTTTGGTTTTCATTTCAACATCGGCCACCGAAGCAATGGATGCCAGCGCTTCGCCCCTGAAGCCCATGGTATGGATGGCAAACAGATCGGTTGCTTCCCTGATTTTCGATGTGGCATGGCGTTCAAAGGCCATCCGGGCATCGGTGGGTGACATGCCCTTCCCGTTGTCAATGATCTGAATGAGGGTCCGACCGGCGTCCTTTAATTGTATCTGTATTCTGGTGGCACCCGCATCAATGGCGTTTTCCACCAACTCCTTCACCACCGATGCAGGGCGTTGAATGACTTCACCTGCCGCGATCTGATTGGCTACCGAATCGGAAAGTAAATGGATGATATCGGTCACAGAGCAAGTTTATTTGAGCATAAAATATACCAAGGCCGCGGTGATGGCAATCAAAATCAGTAAGCGGGTATTGGAACGCCTGCGCTGACGTTCGGGCGACCAGCGCCCTTGTGAAATACCTTTTCGGAACTCGCCTTTGCCGATGTAGGGCTTGTAAGTTCCATCATTTTCAATGCCCAGTTCGGCATTGATCCTTCGTTGGCGTGCTTCACGCTCTTCTTTTTTTGGATCCCAGTAGCGGGGTTCTATGTGAAAACTTTTGGGTCGTGGTGTTTCAAAAAATTTTGCCATGGCTTACATTTTTTGTCTGTTTTCAATGAATGCTGATTCAGACGATCACTTTTTTCCGATGAGTTTAGTCATCAGCCTGACAAAGATAAGGGTTTTTTCAGGTACTTCACGCGATCAATTTGTTCCTTTCCCCAAATGCATTTCATGCCATTGATGGTTCAAAAATGGCCCTTTGTTAAAAAAATGGCATGAAAATGAAGCAATCGAAAGGCATATTGGGTTCAATTTCATAACTTTTCGCAAAAGCTTCATCCCATGTTGGTAAAAACTTACGGAAGTGCAGTTCAGGGCATCGATGCCATCACCATCACTATTGAAGTCACTGTTTCCCGAGGAATCAAATTTCACATTGTTGGTCTGCCCGACGTGGCCGTGCGTGAAAGTCAGCAGCGCATCGAATCGGCCCTGATCGAGAACGGGTATAAAATCCCGGGTAAAAAAATCGTCATTAACATGGCCCCGGCCGATATCCGCAAGGAAGGATCGGCCTATGACCTGCCGCTGGCCATGGGGATACTGGCTGCATCGGAACAAATGAAGGCCGA
>JAFGVJ010000310.1 GCA_016938055.1 Prolixibacteraceae bacterium | reverse complement strand
TCCTGGCGGTTCAGGTCGGTTTGGGTATGCAAGAGCCAATACATGATGGCATCATATTCATCCTGCTCATAGGAGGCACCCGATTCCTGGGTGTGATCGATGCCCAGGCTGTGACCCACCTCGTGGGTCACCAGTTGACTAACGCGTGAATCGTTGGCGAAATTGGTGTTCAGTTTGATGTCGGAATCGATAATGTTTTGAGAGGTATACCACGAAGTGGATATGCCGATGACATTGCCTGTCCAGCCATTGGTCACCCAGGTGACCACGTTTTCACCATCGTTGACGCCCCAACCAGTATTGGTGCTTGTGCCCTGATAATTTACCTGAACATTGGTGGTTGAAACCGTGGTCCATAAGGAGGCTGCATTGGTGATGGTGCTGTTTTTTGCTGAATAATCAACAGCATTGTCAACACCAATGGGATTGATGGTATAATTGTAGGCACTTCCGGCCCATTTAATACCCATCAACTGGTAGGCAAAGCCAGGTTTCACGTTGAGAATGCTGAATGTCAGCAAAACAATGAGGCAGTATATTTTTTTCATGATAGGCCTGATTAGCGTTGCTGAATTTGTTGAATGGTTTGTTTCAGTACCATCTGATGGCTGTTGAATGGGACTGATCTGCTCTCATTGGGTTTATGAACCATCAGCTGTCCGGTTTTTTCATCGTTAAAAATCAACTGTTTTCCCTGAAAAAATCCATTTACCCGCATGAGTTCGTTTGGTATTGGTTTTTCATCTTTCAGAAATCGATAGTCGATGCCATCACTCAAGCCTTCGGCTTTGGCCATGAATACCATAACTTCTTCGCCGGGCTCAAAATGGGCCTGGTGTGAAACATGCATGCCCAGGTCTTTCACCGGGTCGTAGCCACCGGGACTCACCAGGGTAACAATTTCCCCCTTCCGGTAACGTCCGCTCAGGTTTTCTTCCACTTTGATGGTCGTAAAGGTGTAAATTTGTTGTCCGCTGTTGACCCATTCGGCCTGGGTGTTCACTACAGTTCCCCTGATAATATTGTCGGAAGTTTCGATGAGTTGGCGGTCGGGGATGGGTAACATCTGACTTTTCGCTATCAGGGAAAAGAAGGTCAGGATAAGGAGCATAGAAAAATTTTTCATGCTGATGATTTTTTATAGGTTTAGTTAGCTTACAATACAACCAAAGTGCATGGTAAAAAGTTGAATGAAAAATAGATAAAAAAACCCTGAACTTGGCAGAACAGGGTTCAATTTTTTAAGAGAATGAGTATTATCCAAGATAGCTTACGGTCAAATCTTCGCCTTCTTTTTGAACTTTGGCCAGTTGGTGTTTGCCGAGGGCTTTGATGGCCAGGTCCCATTTTTTGTTGCTCAAGCCGGCTTTTTCTTTCAATTCGCTTAGATTGACAGGTGAGCTTTCCTTCAGTAGTTTTAGTACGGTTTTTTCTTCTTCACTCAATTCCAGCGGTTTTTTCTCGGGTTTCATTTGCGGGAAGAACAGTACATCCTGGATGGAAGGCTGGTTGGTCATGAACATCACCAAACGGTCGATGCCAATGCCCATCCCCGAGGTAGGGGGCATGCCGTATTCCAGGGCGCGTACAAAGTCCATGTCGATGAACATGGCCTCATCGTCACCTTTTTCCGATAAGCGTAACTGCTCCTGGAAACGTTCCAGCTGATCAATGGGGTCGTTCAACTCCGAATAGGCGTTGCACAGTTCTTTGCCGTTCACCATCAATTCAAAGCGTTCGGTCAGTTCCGGATTGTCGCGGTGTTTTTTACAGAGCGGTGACATTTCCTTCGGATAGTCGGTGATGAAAGTAGGTTGGATGTAGCTGCCTTCGCATTTTTCACCAAAAATTTCGTCAATCAGCTTTCCCTTGCCCATGCTTGCTTCCACCTCAATGTCGAGTTTTTTGCAAACTTCACGCAATTGTACTTCGTCCATCCCGTTGATGTCGATGCCGGTATGTTCCTTGATGGAATCGAGCATGCTGATGCGCTTGAAGGGGCGTTTAAAGTCAATGAGCTTATCGCCCACCTGTACTTGGGTTGTGCCATGCAGGGCCAGGGCCACACGTTCAATCATTTCTTCGGTAAAGTTCATCATCCAGTGGTAGTCCTTGTAGGCCACGTAAATTTCCATCACGGTGAACTCGGGGTTGTGCGTACGGTCCATGCCTTCGTTACGAAAGTCTTTGGAAAACTCGTACACGCCCTCATAGCCACCTACAATAAGCCTTTTGAGGTACAGCTCGTTGGCAACGCGCAGGTAAAGCGGTATGTCGAGGGCATTGTGATGGGTGATAAACGGACGGGCAGCAGCACCTCCGGGAATAGGTTGGAGGATGGGTGTTTCCACCTCGAGGTAACCCCGCTCGTTGAATAGCTGACGCATGGTGTTCATTACCAGGGTGCGTTTTTTGAAATGCTCACGCACCTGGGGGTTTACAATCAGATCGACGTAACGTTGGCGGTAACGCATTTCAGGGTCGGTGAAAGCATCGAAAGTATGGCCGTCTTTTTCCTTCACCACCGGCAAAGGACGAATGGATTTGCTCAGAACGACCAGTTCTTTTACATGAACGGAGATTTCACCCATCTGGGTTTTAAACACGAATCCTTTCACCCCAATGATGTCGCCCAGGTCTAGCAGTTTCCGGAATACTTCGTTGTAAAGGGTTTTATCTTCACCCGGACAGATCTCGTCGCGGTTCACATACAACTGAATGCGGCCGCTTTCGTCCTGCAACTCGGCAAAAGAGGCTTTTCCCATGATGCGCTGGCTCATCATTCGGCCGGCTATCACCACATCGAAGGATGTTTCATTGTTTCCTTCAAATTCCTTCTTGATCTGTTCAGTACTATGGGTAATTTTATACTCGGCAGCGGGGTATGGGTCAATGCCCAGTTCCCTCAGTTTATTCAACGAAGATCGACGGATGATTTCCTGTTCACTCAATTCTCTGATACTCATTAGCAATGCTTTTTTGGAAAAATTTGTGCAAAGATAGCAAAACTACCCTGTGCTAAAAGCATTATTTGTTCAATAAACATTGCTTTCTTTTCGCTTTTCGTTTAAGCCTGTACAGCTTTTATAAAATATTTTTTTCGGAACCAGAAAGCAACATTTAC
>JAFGVJ010000309.1 GCA_016938055.1 Prolixibacteraceae bacterium | reverse complement strand
TGGCTGGACATCAGGAACCTGTTGGGGGCCTTGCATCAATACTTCAGGCAGCAGAACATCCTCCGGGAAGCGACTTTTGATTATGAAGCACTCATTATGGATGACGATGGAGTTAGTTATCTCAATCATCGGGCTAAGAAAATCATTTTTTGCGAAGGAACAGCCATTGCTCGAAATCCCTGGTTCAACAAACTTCCCTTTAAACCGGCCAGGGGTGAGATTTTGACCATCCGATGTGAAAATTTTCAGCACGAGGCAATCCTGAACAGGAATGGATTTGTGTTGCCTTTGGGAAAGGGGCTTTACAAAGTGGGTGCAACCTTTTCATGGGACAAGCTGAATGCCAAGCCCACTATCGAAGGAAGGGAACAATTGCTGCAAATTGCCCAAAACATTTTGAATGTACCTTTCGAAATTGTGAACCACGAAGCAGGGATCAGGCCGGCTTCGAACGACCGCAGACCGGTACTGGGGAAGCATCCGGTACATGATCAGTTGTTCGTATTCAATGGTTTGGGGTCGAAAGGCGTATTGCTGGCACCGTTTTTTACCCGGCACCTTACTGCCCATTTGTATGAAAACCAGGCATTAATGCCCGAGGTGGATGTGAATCGTTATCAAGATCATTTTTCATTGGACTAAGCCTTTCCATTTATCATCAATTTAACCTAATTTGTAAGCCCAAATGTTGGTCTTAATTTCATGCGAATGAATGCCTTACGATTATTTGCTATTTTTTTGTTTTTCAGTGTTATAGCTCAGGCATCCACGAACCGTTCAGTGCTCCTTTCTGAACTGGACAAGCACATTGCCCTGAGGGATGAATATGCCAGTAAGAAACAAGTGCATATTGCAAGCATGAAAACTGCCTATTCGCTAACCAATGCCAATCACCACGATGCTTTTGAGCATTATTTGATCCTGGGCAGGGAATACCAATCGTTTAAATTCGACTCAGCATTTCATTACAACAAGCGATCGATTGAAAGTGCGTACATGTCGGGAGCATTTGAAAAAATTGCACTGGCTAAAATTGAATTTGCCAATCTGCTGATTTCATCCGGGTTGTTGAATGAGTCAATTGATACCTTGCGCTCGGTGAATCTTAGCAATCTGCCAAATGCCATCAAAGCCCGATATTATACAGTAATGAGCCGGGGTTATTTCGATTTGGAAAGCTTTTCACAGAGTACCTATTATGCGGCCATCTACCGTGAAAAGGGCATGGCTTCTTACGATTCGGCCTTGAATTATTTGCCGGAAAAGAGTTGGGAATACCAATCACTCCTGGGGCAGAAAGCTATGAAAACCGGCAATACAACTCAGGCTTTCGAGATTTTTAATCGGCTGATCAATAACGAAACACTGGCCAACGATGAAAAAGCCATTTTGGAAATGAACCTGGCCTTTGTTCACGAATTGCAGGGCAACAAGGATGAAGCCCTGAAACACATGGTGAATGCTGCCATCTGTGACCTTCAGGGAGCCAAAAAAGAAGCAGTTGCCATCTTTTTCGTGGCAAACTATTTATATGAACTCGATGAAGTTTTTGACGCCAGCCAATACATCAGTGTAGCACTTGAAGACATTCGGTTTTATGGTTCAAGTTTCCGATTGTGGCAAATCTCACAATTCCTGCCCGTGATCAAATCGGAACACATTCTGACCATCGAGGATCAGAAACAAAAATTGTTTTTGTTTGTAATCATTGTGAGCATCCTTTCAATCACAGTACTGGGGGCTATTTTTATCATTTTCAAACAGCTGTCAGTGGTGCGTTCGGCAAAAAATACCATCGAAACGGCCAACAATAAGCTGGAGAAAAGTATCGAAGAACTTTCAGTCGCCAACCGGATCAAGGAAGAATACATTGGCTATTATTTTTCGGTCAATTCACAAATGGTAGAATATCTCGAGAAGCTGAAAAACAACATGTTGAAAAAGTTGAAAAAACGTCAAACCGATGAAGTGATCGCAGAATTGGAATTGCTCAATATCAACAAGGAAAAAGAAAAGATGTTTGAGAACTTCGACCGGGTATTCCTGAAGATTTTCCCTGATTTTGTTAATGAATTTAACAGCCTGCTTAAACCCGAAGAACAAATTATTCTGAAAGAAGAACAATTGCTGAATACCGATTTAAGAATTTTTGCGCTGATCAGGCTGGGCATCAACGACCCTGAAAAAATTGCAAAACTGCTCGATTATTCGCTTCATACCATTTATGCCTACAAAACACGTATCCGGAACAAGTCCATTTACCCCAACGAAATGTTTGAGAAAAAGGTGATGATGATTAAACATTATTGATCAATTGATGAACCATTTTTATTCACTGACCATGTCATGTTTAATCGTCCTCAATACTTTTAGCCTCATTCTAACCTTGATAGTCCTTGTAAATCATTGATATTTTATTTCCGCATTGATATTTACATTGTTCTGTAATTCAAAAACTTGAAATAACAGATCACGTCATTTTATTGATATTCTTTGTCTACTTTTTGACTCCCCTTACCTGGAAGCATAACTTTGGTATCGAAAAAAGATTTTCAACCTAATTAATCAATGTTAACGCTTATACTATGCATCTAACGATTTTAAAATTTACCCTGCTAGGCTTTTTGCTCTCCGGAGTGTTTGCCAAAGGGTTCTCCAACGGACCAGGTCATTCCGAAGGTCAGCAGGCATCAGTGCCTCTTTCCCTACAAGACCAGCGTCATGCAATTGGAGGAAAAGTAACGGATCAAAGTGGTAATGCTTTACCCGGTGTCACCATTGTGGTGAAGGGAAGCACCAACGGAACCATTACCGACATTGACGGTGCCTATCTGCTCAATAATGTACCCGACGGAGCAACCCTTGTTTATTCATTTGTAGGAATGCTCACACGCGAACTGAAAGTTGAAGGGAATGCTGCCCTCAATGTTGTTTTACGCGAGAATGCCATCGGGATCGACGAAGTGGTGGCCATTGGATACGGTTCAATGCGGAAAAGTGATCTTACAGGTTCAGTGGTCACTGTAAAGGCCGATGACCTGAATTCGGTCGCATTGCCCAGCATCAGCAATGCTTTGCAGGGGAAAGCTGCCGGTGTACACATTGTGAGTTCAGGTACCCCCGGAAGCGATGCCACCATCCGTATTCGCGGTACCGGGACCATCAATAACAACAACCCGCTGTTAGTGATCGATGGTTTCCCCACCGATGGTGGTTTAAACCAGCTGAACATGAACGATATAGAGTCGATTCAGGTGCTGAAAGATGCCTCGGCAACAGCCATTTATGGTTCACGCGGGGCCAACGGGGTGGTCATCATCACCACTAAAAAGGGGAATGCCAATAAAAGTGCGGTGAATGTCGACTATTATTATGGCATACAGCAAGCGACCAATATGCCTGCCATGCTCGATGCCGAAGGCTTTGCCTCCCTGCACAACGAAATGATGGAGCAAGCCGGTCTGGCCAAAAATCCTGCTTTTGCCGAACCTGCAAGTCTTGGTGCCGGCACCAACTGGGTAAGCGAGATGATTGCTCCTGCTGTCATGCAGAATCTTTCCCTATCGTATACAGGAGGAAACGACCGGTCAACATATTATGTTTCTGGCAATGTTTTCGACCAGCAAGGCATTGTGTTGAACACAGGTTTTAAACGTTATACCATACAGTTTAATGCCGAATCGAAAGTGTTCGACTGGTTGAAATTCGGGAACAACCTGACCCTCAACAACGACATCAAAACAAGTGGTAGTTACAGCATCCGGAATATCCTGATGGCTTTGCCTACCTTGCCCGTATACGAGGCCGATGGTAGTTATGCAGGTCCGGTGCAGCGCCCCTCGTGGGATGGTGACATCCGCAACCCTGTTGGCGCAGCCACTTTGATTGAAAGTTCTACCAAAGGCTACAATTTGCGTGGTGCCATTTAT
>JAFGVJ010000308.1 GCA_016938055.1 Prolixibacteraceae bacterium | reverse complement strand
TGCCCAGTTCAGTTGGGGCGGTGGCATGGAACATCAAACCATGAGTTCCATGGGGGCTTTTACGCCCAGCCTCATTGCCCATGAGCTGGCCCACCAGTGGTTTGGC
This sequence comes from Prolixibacteraceae bacterium, assembly GCA_016938055.1. Taxonomy (GTDB): domain Bacteria; phylum Bacteroidota; class Bacteroidia; order Bacteroidales; family Prolixibacteraceae; genus Roseimarinus. The sequence continues at coordinate 2,459 of JAFGVJ010000308.1, read as the reverse complement.
GATTACATTACTTGCGGCAGCTGGCAGGAAATCTGGTTGAACGAAGGCTTTGCCACTTACCTAACCGGCCTGTACTATGAACACCTCAATGCCGACCCCTGGTGGCGGGTATGGCGTGAGCAGATCATTGCAAGGGTGACATCGGTCCCCGACGGAAGCATTTTTGTGCAGGACACCACCAACATCAACGATATCTTCAGTTCGCGTTTATCGTACAACAAAGCCGGATACGTGTTGCACATGCTGCGGGGGCAGCTGGGCGATGAAGCCTTTTTCAGGGGCATGCGCCGATACCTGAACGATGAGCGCGTGACCAACGGATTTGCAACGACTGATCTTTTCAGGGAAAACATGGAAGAAGCTGCCGATACGGTGTTGACAGCGTTTTTCAACGATTGGATCATGGGCGAAGGGCATCCGGTGTATACCATCAACTGCCAGTATTCGGGCCCGATGGTGGAAGTACAAATCCAACAGCAGCCCTCGGTTGAGGGGGGCCCTTTCTTCGAGATGCGCATTCCACTGACAGCCTTTTCGAGTGGTGAACCCACCATGGTTTGGTTGAAAAATGAAAAGGAAACGCAAGAGTTTCAGTTTGAGTTGCCATTTACACCCGATTCCATCGTGATTGATCAGGATTTGTGGTTGCTGGCCGAGTACAACAATACGATCAGCTCGGTGCCCTGGATTGAAACCCCCGAAATGCGGATTTATATCCGGCAAAATCAGCATCAGTTAATGGTAGAAGTCCCCGGGGTCACCGAAGGTACAATGACGGTGTATTCGGTCATTGGACAGAAAATTCAGCAGAAAAACTGGAACGAAAACGATCAAATTGTTGACTTACTGGGCTATGCCAAGGGCATTTATTGGCTGAATTTCAGGAATAAGGAAGTGAACAGTACTGCACGCTTTGCGGTGGAATGATGAGAAAATGTGACGATGTGATGATGTGACAATTTGAAAATTTGAAGATGTGACAAGGGGAAAATGAGACTGGAAGACTGGGAGATTGGGAGAAAATGTGACGATGTGATTGCGAGACGATGAGAAAATTCGGGTAATCCTGTCCCGGCACCGAAGGTGCGATATTTCAATAACCCCGGGTGGAATGCAATGGAACCCGGGGAAAAATGCAACAAAATCACTCCCGCCACGGTAGCGCCGTCAAAAGAGATGAAGGGTTGTATGGCGGGATAACATATTTCCATAATGACCAATGACTTAATTCTACAAACACATGCTTGTATTGGATAATTCGATAGAATGACCTAATTTTACTTTCGTTTATCATGATAATTAAAACACCAACCTTTGAATATCATGTTTTTGAGAAAGCAGCAGTTTAACAATGCAGGTCGAGAATCGCTATTTTTATGGGGGGCCAGGCAAACCGGGAAAAGTACTTTATTGAAATCGTTGTATCCCGATTCCCTTTGGCTCGACTTGCTGATGACTGATCAGTTTGAACGTTTGCATCGCTTTCCTTCACAGTTAAGGGAAATGGTATTGGCTGTTCAACCCGAAACACCCGTAGTGATTGATGAAATTCAGAAATTGCCGGTCTTGCTCGATGAAGTGCACTGGCTCATGGCGAACACGAATACCCGTTTTATTTTAAGTGGCTCAAGTCCCCGCAAAATTATTCGTTCGCAGGCCAATTTGTTGGGAGGCAGAGCACTGCGCTTTGAACTTTACCCGCTTGTAAGTGCCGAAATACCTGATTTTGATCTGTTAAGGGCACTGAACAACGGCTTGTTGCCACGGCATTATCTGTCAGATAATCCAGCAATGCTCCATGCTGCGTACATGGGGAACTATTTAGCCGATGAAATTTTAGCTGAAGCACGCTTGAGGACTGCATCTATCTTTTCACATTTTCTTGAAAAAGTTGCTTTTAGCAATGGAGAAATGGTGAATTATAGCAACATCGCATCCGATTGTGGAATCAGTGCTCCAACTGTCAGGGAATATTTTCAGATTTTGGAAGACACCCTCATAGGCCGCTTTCTGCCTTCGTTTCAGAAAAAGCCCAAAAGAAGGGTGATTTTGGCACCAAAGTTTTATTTTTTTGATGTGGGTTTGGTCAATTATCTGCTGAAAAGAGGGACGATTTCGCTTGGAAGTGAATCATTTGGAAAAGCTTTTGAGCATTTTATTTTTCAGGAAATTTCAGCACACAGTCATTATTCCGGGCTTTCTTATCCCATCTATTATTGGCGGACAGCCTCCCAGATTGAAATTGATTTTGTATTGGGCGACCATGAGGTAGCTATCGAAGTAAAATCTACCAACAATGCCCAGCCACGACATGCCAAGGGCTTAACCCGTTTTGCCGAAGAATACAAAGTAAAGAAACAAGTGTTGATCACAAACGACCCGATACAACGAAAGATGGGAGAAGTGATGATCATGCCCTGGCAATTTTTCCTGAATCAACTTTGGGCAGGTGAGCTGAT
>JAFGVJ010000307.1 GCA_016938055.1 Prolixibacteraceae bacterium | reverse complement strand
CAGTTTAGGGAAATACAGGATGCCGGTCAGATTGAAAGGATAGTCAACATTCAGGTGAATATTGAACATGGGATCCTCGGCCCCGGGGTACAGTTTCTGATAGAATTTCTTGTAGTCTTCGTCTTTCAGATCGGCTGGTTTTTGCGTCCAGGCCGGATGGGTATCATTAATAATGAGGTCTTTATCGGTATCGACGTATTCGCCATCTTTCCATTCTTTCACTTTTCCAAACTGCACCTGAACGGGGAGGAATTTGCAGTATTTTTCGAGCAGTGATTTTACCCGGTGATCTTCGAGAAATTCTTTTGAATCGTCGTTGATGTGCATGATGATGTCGGTACCCGTTTCAGCACGCTCTCCTTTTTTGAGGGTGTATTCAGGACTTCCGTCACAGCTCCAGTGAATGGCCTCGGCTTCATCCTGGTACGATTTTGAAACAATTTCCACCTTGTCGCTCACCATGAATGAGGAATAAAAGCCCAGTCCGAAATGACCGATAATGGCGGCCGCATCGTTTTTGTACTTGTCGAGAAATTCACTGGCTCCCGAGAAGGCAATCTGGTTGATGTATTTTTTTACCTCTTCGGCAGTCATTCCAATTCCGTTGTCAGAAACGGTAAGGGTTTTGGCATCCTTGTCGATGCTAACCTTTACTTTCAGATTTTCGACCGATCCCTTGTATTCACCTTTCGATGCGAGGGTATTTAGTTTTTGTGAAGCATCGACCGCATTGGAAACAATTTCACGCAGAAAAATTTCATGATCGGAATAGAGGAATTTTTTGATAATGGGGAAGAGGTTTTCACTACTAACACCAATTTTTCCTTTTGCCATAGTAATATTTCTTTTAAGTTATTATCAGTAAATAATTTGAACAGGCAGCTACTTTTCAATTGTTATGCCAAGTGAGTTGGTCTGTCGTTATGGCACGGAATTGCCTGTAGTGTCAGCATTGGTGGGGGATGATGCGAAAAAATGGCAGTAAATGACCAGTTTTGCCTGATAATATCACCAAGGAACGGGTTTTCTTCTCCACCATGAAATCTATTAAGCAGAAAACAGGGAAATAAGAAATAATGCACTTCAACAATTTTTAAAGAATAAGAACAAGGAGATAAGTTACCAGATCATTTTAAACCATTGGTGTAAAGAAAGAGATGAAGAAATAAGGGAAATAATTATAAATTACTTTAAATAAGATCGCTCCTAACTAAACTGTTTTCAGTAATCATCACCCAACTCCATCTCATAATGCGGAATGCTGATCGAAATGAATGAAATGCTCATCCATGCAAGTGGAAAGAGGATCGAAACCATGTAGTTGTAAGTAAAACCATTCAATGATTTCAAATAGGTGTTGGGGTTTGAAATTCAGTCGTTTATTTCCAGTGCATCTTCTTAACTTCCTGATTGAATTTTACCAGATAGCAGCCGGGGGACAGCTCTAAGAAAACTGCTGTTTCTGTTTCGCGGTGATCCACGGTCTTACGATAGCAGCTTTGCCCCCTTGCATTGATTATCTCCAACAAGCCGCTTTGTGGTGTTGCCATGTGGATAAACAGTTTACTTTCGGAAGGAACAGGGGATAAGCTGAACGATTCATTTTGCATGGCTTTTTCTGCACTGCCTGTTTGCTTCCATTCGATTTTTTGCAGGGTGAAATGGGCAAAACCAGCTGTTTCTTCTTCATCCCTCAAATAAGATGCAGAACTCAGGCTGCGATAAATTCCCCATTTGGGGCGGACAAAGCTGCTACCGTTGCGCCACAAATCAATTGCTTCCTTTTCAGTTTCCATGATCAGTTTGCCATAAAGATCGCGGACGGTAATTTTCAGGTAGCCTTCATCGGCGAAGGTGGCCAGCACTTCCATTTCCATCCACTTGCCTGAGTTGGCCTCACTCCAGGGGGCCGACGCGATTTGCTGGTCAGGCGTGCTGTTGCCTGAATTGTAGATGATTTCGAATTCGGGTTGATTGTTGTTGATGCTTCCCGAAATGGTGACGATGGGCTGGGAATCGTCGCCACCTTTTGCTTTTAGTTGAAAAAAATGACTGAAATTTTTCGAAATGGCATATCCTTCTTTCAGTTTGAAGTACCAGTGAAAACGCATGCTTTGCCCTTTAAACCCTTTTCCTTCGTTGGGCGAATTGTCGAAGGTTTTGATCTCGTTTCGCTGCCGATCGGTCTTGTCGGTGTCGCGGTCACGGTCTTCCTTTTTATGAATTTTAAACAGGAAATAATTTCCCACCTCATCATCCGAAGATTCTACGATGTGTTTTTCACCCGGATGATTAACACTGTACAAATCGGGTGCTTCAATGCAGCCGCTGCCAAATTTGCTTTGGATGAGGGTATAGGTATCGATGCCTGCGGGGCCGTCGGACCTCAGAATAATTTCGGATGCAACACGGTAGTCCTGCTGTGCATGAATGTTCAATGCGTTTACCAGGAAGAAAACAGAAATCAGACTGGTTCGAACTGTTTGCATATCGTATAACTAATTAAGTTCGGAGGGTAAAACAATGGGAGTGCCTATGCCTTGCAGGTAATCAATCATCAGACTGTACTGCACAAAGTCATGATCGTCCCAGCTGAGTGGATGGCCCTGAATGGCAATCACGTTTTTTGTTGAATAGAAATAGTAACTGTTGAACAGGTGATAAAAGTTGGCTTGATGCACCGGATATTCGATGTTGAGGGCAGGTATCCTTTCAACCTTTATTTTATCCGTTTCGGCATTTGTCGGGGCATAAAGCCAAACCTTAAGTTCAGGCAGCTGTTTCAATGCTTCCACCGTGTTTTCATCGGTCCAGTTGTATGGAGCTCCAAAGGTTTTGAATTCGATGCCCAGTTTTTCACTGGCCAGCGTTTGAGTTTGGTGCAGATAGGCAAGTTGTTCCGTAAGTGAACTATTGATAAATTCAGATTGACGTTCACCCTCCTTTTCCCATCGTTTGTGCAGTTGTCCATGATTCCAGAACTCAAATAATCCGGTTTGTTGTTGCTCTTTTATCCAGGTAAAAAAGCGTTCATCTCCATTTTCAAGTGAGCTGCCAACAATTCCTGGAGCCACTTTATTGTTCTTTTGGATGCTCAGTTCGGCAAATTTTTTCCACTGTGCAGGAACCGCAGTTTGCTTATTGTAAACTAAATCATCAGCCTTAATGATCACTGCCGCTTTTTCTCCTTCCCAGTTCCCTGCTATTTTTAAGCGACGGAGGTTGGCCTCCAGGAAATAATAATCGGCATAAACAATGGGTACATCAATTTCTGAATTTTTCGGATAATTGCCCGTACTGTGTTTTAACAGGAAGAAGTTATTGCCTCCCAATTTGGCACGATAAGCCGGTGAAGATAAGCTGGTGAGGATTTGATCGGCCTGACTGAGGTACCATTCTTTTTCTTCACCTTTACTGTAAAGACTCAATTCGTATAGTGCCGAGCAAATAATGGCCGCTGCCGAGGCATCACGTGGTTCGTTGGGAATACCAGGTGCATCAAAATCCCAGTAGGGTACTTTATCCTCCGGCAGATTAGGATGCTTCAGGATGAAGCCGGCAATTTTATGCGCCTGATCAAGGAATTTTTGCTGTCCTGTTTCGCGATAAGTCATGGTAAAACCGTACAAGCCCCAGGCCTGCCCCCTCGCCCACGAACTTTCATGTGAATGTCCCTGATGGGTGTTCTTTTTTACCGGTTCTCCGGTAATGGTGTCGTACGACACAACATGGTAGGTGCTGTAGTCGTCCCTGAAATGATGCTCCAGCGTTTTTTCGGCATGCGATACGGCCATGTTGTAATAGCGCTGATCGCGTGTTTCACGGCTGGCCCAAAACAGCAGCTCAAGGTTTAACATGTTGTCGATAATCACCGGAAAATCCCACTTGTCGCTGTTGTGATCCCACGAGCGGATGCATCCGATCTTCGGATTATATCGGGAGGTGAGAGTTTTAGCCGACTGCAACAAAATTGCTTTGTATTGCGCCTCATTGGAAAGCCGGTAGCCATTCCCAAAGGAGGAATATATTTTGAAACCCATGTCGTGGGTGCCACCGTTTAGCTTTTCGTTTTCGATGTTCATCGAATAATGTTCGGCCTGTTTGCGCCACTGCGGATCGCGGGTATATTCATAGATCATCCATAAATTTCCGGGGAAGAAACCGCTGGTCCAGTCGCCCGGTTTTACCAGCTTGGTTGAACCATCTTCCTCAACACTCCCCGGACTTAATGTTGTATTGTCGAGCCATTCGAGCATTTGCGATAATTGCTTTTCGCTGAATTCCAGGTTGTTTTTTACCAGATTGTCGATGCTGTTTTCTTCGCTTTTAGTACATGAAACAAGCAACAGTATCGCCACACAAAAGGCCAGTATTTTATATTTAATAAAAGACATCATCGTTCTGTTTTTGAGTATCGTAATTAATAATTCAGCCATAAAAGCGGATACCGAAGCACCAGGTTGCGCTGTACTTCGGTGGTTTCGGGATCGTGTTCCAGTTGTTTCCATAAGTCGATGTAGTTTTTGCCGGCATAGGCAATTCCGCCTAACACCAGGGAAGCCTGGGCCACTGGCCAGTTGTCCCAGTAAAGCACATCGGGCTGGTAAGGCCATGTTGTTTTGTCTTCAATATACGGATAAATAAATTCGAGTCCCCGCTTTAAACCCCGTCCATCCTCTGTAGTATATTCCCAGAGGTTTTCTTCACCCGATAAGGTCAGTATTTGTGCCAAAAGGCTCATTGCATCGAGGTTGAAAAGGGAATAGCCATAAGGTTTTGTGCGTTCGAGTTCGAGTGGAAAGCTGCCATCATCTGCCATTTGAGAGGGGAGGAGCTGCTCCTTCAACCTGTTTTTGCAAAAGCCAAGCATTTTGTTGTTGCCGCTTAATGAGGCATAAGCAGCGGCTTGCACGGCCCAAACGGTTCCATGGTTGTTCGGGTGTAGCATTTCAGCTTTTCCATACTCGTGGGTCGACATCCAGGTCAGAAAATCGCTGAACCAGGCCCTGATGGCTGCCAGCTTATTTTGATCGATTTCCGAAGCAGTAGATAAAAGTTGGGCACTGCGTGCGACTTCAACCAGGTGCAGCCCGTCGATTATTCCAATGCCCCGTCCGGTGTAACGCCCCTGTATTGCTTGTGAATACAGCAGATGCGGATTCATT